>CAYTDW010000236.1:0-5196 GCA_964436585.1 uncultured Halioglobus sp.
ACCCTCGCGCAGATGGGCGCCTTCCGCCCGTTTCCCAATTACTCGCAGTACCGGGGCCCGCTGAAAAAGTTTTACATGACCGGCCCATCGTGCCACCCGGGTGGAGGCATTTCCGGCATGGGCACCATTGCCGCGCGGGAAATACTGCGCGACATGGGTGGTATTGATGACGACGATGATTTTGATTTCTAGGGAAACAGTATGAGAGACAGAATAGAGCCCTATACCGCGTTGATCGTGCAACCGGAAGTCACCGTGGTGGAGGACCGGGAGGGCATCCAGAAAAACCTTGACCGTGTGATTAACCTCATTCATTTCGGCGTCGGCTATTTCTGGGAAGTGCCCGTGCGCCTGGTGATATTACCCGAGTATTTCATGCAGGGCGTAGGCACCCCGGGCAAGGGCGAGAGCAAGATCGAGGACCAGATGAAGAAAGCGGTCACGATACCCGGCCCGGAGATCGATCAGCTGGGAGAGATCGCCAGGCAGTATGGGCTCTACCTCTGTGGTGGCGGCGTGGTGGAGCAGGTGAAGGAATTTCCCGATCGCTGGTTCAACACCAACTTCATAGTAGGGCCCACCGGCGAGGTGGTACTGAAGTACCACAAGTGGCATATCAATGCCTCGCTGGGCCTGGGCACCAGCCCCCACGATATTTTTGACGAGTACACAAAACATTTTGGCGGAGGCATCAAGGATCTCTTCCCGGTGATCGATACGGAAATCGGCAAACTCGGCACCATGACCTGTCACGACGGCTGCACCCCGGAGGTGTCACGGGCCCTGGGCTATAATGGCGCGGAAGTCATTTGCCATCCCGGCGCTATCCAGGAAGTGGAAGGTGTGTCCGAACCCTGGGACTTCTGGAAATTCACTCGCCGCACCCGCGCCCATGACAATATGTGCTACCTGCTCGGCGCGAACTGGGGCAGTGTGAATTATGACTACTACCCCAAGGCCTTCTGTCCCGGCCATTCCTTTGCCATCGACTACACCGGCATGGTGCTGCGCGAAGCCCCTTACCCGTCGGAGCAGGTGCTGTCTGTCACCATCGACATCGAGGCGCTGCGCCACTACCGCACCCGCACCAACCACAACTGCTGGATCGATGTGCGCACCGAGGGTTTCCGGGAGATGTATACCAATCCCATCTATCCGCCCAACCGGTTCCCGTCCGGCAAGCCACCGCGGGCGCTGGTGGAGAAGATCTCCATCTGCAAGGAAGTGTTCGACGACCTCTATGCCCGCGGGCAGTTCACGCCGCCCCATGGGTACGAGCCGGAGGATATTGGCAAATTGCTGGAGAAGCGTATCGAGTACGCGCAGCAGACCGGACGGCTGAAGAAGAGTTAGCAGTATGAAAGTAAAGAGCAAGTTGGCCGACATCGATTTCGAATTTGGCCGGTTCGAATACAAGAAAGATCACCTCATCGTGCATAGCCATGAGAGCCAGTCCATGCAGAGCAGGGTGTATATCAGCCCCAATGACGTGCTGTCTGCGCTGGGCAAGGCCCTGGCAAACCCGATGGTCTGGGTGTACTTCCTGTGCTTCCCATTTTTCCTTATTCGGTACCGGCGCCGTCACGCCAGAAAGCAACTCGCAGCCAACAGGGAGGTGCGCTAGATGACTGTCATGACCGGTGCGGAGGCCATCATAAAGTCCCTGCGCCTGAATGGGGTGGACACGGTATTTGGATTACCCGGTGGCCAGCTGGATTTCCTGTTTGACGCCATGTACAAGGAGGGAGGTGGCATTCGCCTCATCCATTCCCGCCATGAGCAGGGCTGCGCCTACATGGCGTACGGCTATGCCAGGTCCACAGGAAAAGTGGGTACCTATTGTGTGGTACCGGGGCCGGGCCTGCTCAATTCCAGCGCTGCGCTGTGCACGGCCTCGGCCAATTACACCCCGGTGTTGTGTATCTCCGGGCAGATTCCCTCCGGCGCGATCGGCAAGGGCTATGGCGACCTGCATGAGATCGATGACCAACTCGGTATGATTCGCCATATCACCAAGTGGGCGGCGCGTATCGATCATCCCAGCCTTGCCCCGGACACCATGCGCGAGGCCTTCAGGCAGCTGACCACCGGCAGTCCGCGGCCGGTAGAGGTGGAAATGCCGATGGATATCATGGGTCTTCAGGCGAAGGTGGAATTGCTGCCGGCGGTCCATGCCTATCCGCTACCGCCGCTTGACGAAAACCTGGTAGAGGCGGCGGTGGCCCTGCTGCGCGCTGCGAAAAGGCCGCTGATCTACGTGGGTTCGGGCGCAATGGAGGCAGGTGCCGAGGTATTGCAGGTGGCCGAGGTACTGCAGGCGCCGGTGGTATCATTTCGCGCTGGCAAGGGCATTGTCTCCGATGACCATTATCTGAGCGCCAATTTTCCCATGGGTCACACACTGTGGGGTGAGGCGGATGTCGTGCTGGCGATCGGCACGCGCCTGCACTGGCCGCTGGTCATGTGGGGCAAGGATGAGGACCTCAAACTCATCCGGGTAGACATAGACCCGGTACAACTGGAGCGTATCTGCAAGCCGGAACTGGGGATTGTCGGCGATTCGGCAACCGTGCTGGCGGCGATCGGCGCGGAGCTGGCAAAGGCGGGACACCGGGCGCCATCCAGGGAGCGTGAACTGGTCGCCCTGCGCAGGGATGTGGAGGCGCAGTTGCGCCAAAAGGTAGGGCCGCAAATGGCCTACCTCGACGTGATCCGGGAGGAGTTGCCGCGGGACGGGATCTTTGTTGATGAAGTGACCCAGGTGGGTTTTGTGTCCTGGTACGGTTTCCCGGTGTACCAGCCGCGCCAGCACATCAGCGCCGGTTACCAGGGGACCCTGGGTTACGGCTACGCGACCGCGCTGGGCGTGATGGCGGGGAACATGGACCGCAAGGTGGTGCAGGTCAGCGGCGACGGCGGCATCATGTTCAATATCCAGGAGTTGTGCACCGCAGTGCAGTACAATTTGCCGCTGGTGACGATCATTTTCAACGACAACCGCTACACCAACGTCCAGCGCCAGCAAAAGGAGTGGTTTGACGGCCGAGTCATCTGTTCGGACCTGCACAATCCGGATTTCGTCAAGCTGGCTGAGAGTTTTGGCGCGGCGGGATTTCTCGCCAGCGACCCCGAAACCCTGCGCATTGCGCTGCGCAAGGCGTTTGCGGAGCGGCGACCCTGCATCATCGAAGTCAGGCTGACGGAGTTTTTCCCGCCGCCCTGGCCGTTTCTGATGATGCCGCAGAATCGCAAACAGGTCTGCCAGTGAGCGGCCTGGAGGCGCGCCCGGGGGTGTTGCGACTGGCCCCGTATACGCAGGGCCGAAGCAGCCTCGATGGGGTCAGCGAGCCGATAAAACTGTCCTCCAATGAATCCTCCCAGGGCCCGTCGCCGCTTGCCATCCAGGCCTACCTGGAGGCCGCTGGCACCCTGAATCGCTACCCCGACGGCTCCCAGCGTGCATTGCGCGAGGCGATAGGCGAAGTGCATGGGCTGGACCCGGAGCGCATCATCTGTGGTAACGGCTCCGACGAACTCATCCAGCTCATGGTGCGCGGCTATGTCGGCTATGGCCACGAGGCCCTGCTCAGCGCCAACGGATTTGTGATGAGCAATATCCACTGCGTTGCCCAGGGTGCGGACCTGGTCATCGCTCCCGAGAAAGATAACCGGGTGGATGTAGATGCAATGCTGGCCCGCGTCACCGAGCGCACCCGCTTCTGTACCATCGCCAATCCCAATAACCCGACCGGCACCTATATCTCCGGCAACGAGTTGCGGCGCCTGCACGCGGGGCTGCCCGCTCATTGCCTGTTCCTCATCGATGACGCCTACGCGGAATACGTCACGGCCCCGGATTATTCCGACGGTGCGGAGCTGGTCGATGAATTCGACAACGTGGTCATGACCCGCACGTTTTCCAAGATCTACGGTTTGCCCGCCCTGCGCATTGGCTGGGCCTACTGCCCCGTCGGCGTCTTTGATGTGGTGCAACGCATACGCACGCCCTTCAACACCAACGGCCCGGCGCTCGCTGCCGCAGTCGCGGCGGTGCGCGACCGCGACTACATGCTGGCGGTTCGAAAGGAAAACGCCTTCTGGCGCGACCGCCTCAGTGTCCACTTGGCAGCGCTGGGCGTTGAGGTGATTCCCAGCCAGGCGAACTTCTACCTGATTCGCTTCGACGGGACCGCGGGCAAAACTGGCTCTGGCGCCGCGGCTTTCCTCCAGTCCCGCGGGATCATACCCAGGCCCGCCGGTGGCTCTGAGCAGTACCTGCGCATTACGATCGGGCTGGCCGAGGAAAACGAGGCCGTTGTGCGCGCCCTTGGCGATTATATGAGGACATCAGGATGAGCAGTTACCGCATGTCCACTGGCGTTCAGGCGCGGTTGGCAAGGCCCCAGCAGATGCTGATAGGCGATACCTGGTGCGGGGCGCAGGACGGTGGCGTCAGTGATGTCTATGACCCGTCCAGTGGCGAAATCATTACCCGGGCCGCGACTGCCACTGCAAATGACTGTGAGCGGGCCGTCGCGGCGGCGAGGGCGTCCTTCGATGCGGGCCTGTGGACTGGCCTGACTCCTGCGCAGAGGGCCAGGATCCTGTGGCGGGCCGCGGACCTGCTCGAAGCCTGCGGCGATGAAGTGGCGGAACTGGAAATGCTGGATGCGGGCAAATCCTTTGCCGGGGCGCGCAATGGCGAGGTGCCGTTTGCCGCGGACTGCCTGCGCTATTTCGCCGGCTGGTGCACCAAGATCGAGGGCAGTACCAAGCAGCTGTCCGCTGTGCCCGGACAGGATTTCCATATCTATACCCGGCGCGAGCCGATCGGCGTCGCTGCCCTGATCGTGCCCTGGAACGGGCCGTTGGTGCAGGCGGTGTGGAAAGTGGCACCCGCCCTTGCGGCTGGTTGCAGTTGCATCCTGAAGCCGGCCAGTGAAACCCCGCTTTCGACCGTACGCCTGGGGGAGATCCTGCTGGAAGCCGGCGTGCCAGCGGGGGTTTTCAACCTGCTGCTCGGCGGAGGCTCCAGCGTCGGGCAGCTGCTGGCGGAACACCCGGGGGTCGACAAGGTCTCGTTTACCGGCTCGACCGAGGTGGGCAGGCGCATTATCGACGCCGCCAAAGGCAACCTGAAGAAAGTGTCGCTGGAACTCGGCGGCAAGTCGCCGGTCATCATATTTGAGGATGCAG
>CAYTDW010000237.1:0-5176 GCA_964436585.1 uncultured Halioglobus sp.
GTGCAGGTGGCGGAACTGTACGCGCCCTTCAGTCACCAGGAAATTATCCTCTGCCGCGCCCTTGGGCTGGGCGCAGCGACGGTGATCAATCCCAGCGGCGGGGTCATGGCGGGCAACCTGATGATGGCATCGGGCCTGGCGCGCATGGGCGAGGTGTTCAGGCGAATCGCCTCCGGCGAGATTACCCGGGGTATCGCCCACGCCACCTCGGGCCCCTGCCTGCAACACAACCTGGTAGCAGTACTGGAGAGCGCCTGATGGCTACACTGGCAGCGGTGGTCGGCATTGGCCAGACCCATTACAAGACCCGGCGCAGTGATGTTTCCATTGCCGGCCTGGTGCGCGAGGCAGCCCTGAATGCGCTCGATGATGCGGGCCTGGGCTGGGACGCTATCGACGCGGTGATCGTCGGCAAGGCGCCGGATATGTTCGAGGGCGTGATCATGCCGGAGATCTACCTGACCGACGCCCTGGGCTGCAATGGCAAGCCGATGCTGCGGGTGCATACCGCCGGCTCCGTGGGCGGTTCCACTGCGCTGGTAGCCGCATCCCATGTGCAGAGCGGGATGTTCCGCCGGGTGCTGACCGTCACCTTCGAGAAACAATCCGAATCCAACGCCATGTGGGCACTCTCCACGCCGCAGCCGTTCTCCGTGCACCTGAATGCCGGCGCCGGTGGCTATTTCGCACCCATCATCCGCGAGTACATGCGGCGCTCGGGGGCGCCGTATGACGTGGGCATCAAGGTGGCGGTGAAGGATCGCCTGCACGGGGCGCGCAACCCGCTGGCCCACCTGCGGCTACCGAATATCACCATGAAGGAAGTCGAGGAATCGATGATGTTGTGGGATCCGATCCGCTTTCTCGAGGCCTGCCCGTCTTCCGATGGCGCCTGCGCCATGGTGATCGTTGCCGAAGACCTGGTGGCACAGTCACCCAAGCCCCCGGCGTGGATCCGCGGGGGCGCCATGCGTTCGGAGCCCACCATGTACGCGGGCCGGGAGGAAGTGAACCCCCGTGCTGGTCGCGATTGCGCGGCAGATGTGTATCGCCAGGCCGGGATCACCAATCCGCGCAAGGACCTGGACTGCGCCGAGATCTACGTGCCGTTCAGCTGGTACGAGCCCATGTGGCTTGAAAACCTTGGCTTTGCCGCAGAAGGGGAGGGCTGGAAGCTCACCATGTCGGGCGCGACCTCGCTGGATGAGGGCGGGGATATTCCCTGGAACTGCTCCGGCGGCGTGTTATCTTCCAATCCCATCGGCGCTTCCGGCATGATCCGTTTTGCCGAGGCGGCACGCCAGGTGCGCGGCGACGCCGGTGCTCACCAGGTCGAGGGCGCAAGGCTTGCCCTCGGCCATGCGTACGGCGGTGGCGCCCAGTTTTTTGCCATGTGGGTTGTGGGCGCGGACAAACCCTGACACTACGAGGATCACCGCTGTGACAAAGCATTTCAATATTGCCGACATGTACGAGATGGTGGCGGACAAGGTGCCGGCCCGGGACGCCCTGGTCTGCGGCGAGCGGCGGGCGACCTACGCGGCACTGGAGCAGCGCGCGAACCAGCTCGCTCACTACCTGGCCGGACGGGGTGTGGGTCCGGGCGACCATGTCGGGCTCTATCTTTACAACTGCAATGAGTACCTCGAAGCCATGCTGGCCTGTTTCAAATTGCGGGCGGTGCCAATCAACGTCAACTACCGCTATGTCGAGGAAGAGCTGCTTTACATCTTCACCAACTCCGACATGGTGGCCTGCATCCACAACGAGGAATTCTGCCAGCATATCGCCGCGATAAAATCCGGTTCGCCAAATCTGGTCACATTCGTTCATGTTCTGGACGGCAGCGGCTGCGACGCCGCGGCGATCGGTTCCGTAGAGTTCGAGCGCGCGCTCGCCGGACAAAGCGCGGTGCGGGATTTCGCCGAGCGCGCTGACGACGACCTGTTCATCCTCTACACCGGGGGCACCACCGGCATGCCCAAGGGCGTGATGTGGCCGCACAAGAGTGTATTTTTCGCGGCTATGGGCGGCGGCGGCTGGTTTCACCCGGACGGCGCCATTACCGCCCCGGAGCAGATAGCGGACCGGGTGGGGGACTTCGCCATCGTCGGCATGGCGCTGGCGCCATTGATGCACGGCGCCTGCTGGTGGTATGCGTGCATCCAGCTGTTGGCGGGCAACACGGTGGTACTCAATCCGTCCCGCTCCCTGGTGGGGGAGGACGTATGGGATATCGTTGCCCGGGAGAAGGTCAACGCCATCACTATTGTCGGTGATGCCATGGCAGTGCCCCTGCTGGATGCGCTGGATGCGAATCCCGGGCGCTGGGACCTGAGCTCGATTTTCAGCGTGGGCTCCGGCGGCGCGGTGTTTTCCGTCAGCAAGCAGGAGGCATTTCGACGCCACTTCCCCAACGTGTTCATCACCAACTCTTTCGGCTCCTCCGAGAGCGGCAATATGGGTATGGATGGCGGCGGCAACAAGGGGCAGGGCCTGGGCAACGTCACCAAGAGCGAGTTCATGTCCGTTATTTCCGATACCGAGGGTGAGCCCCATCGCCACGTAGCCCCCGGTGAGATGGGTATTTTCGCCCGCAGCGGCTACATCCCGGTGGGCTATTACAATGACCCGGTGAAGACCGCGAAGACCATCGTCGAGGTGGACGGCAAGTCCTGGTTGCTCACCGGTGACGAGGCCCTGCTGGAGGAAAATAACAGCATCACCGTTTTTGGCCGCGGCTCGAACTGTATCAATACCGGCGGCGAGAAAGTGTTTCCGGAAGAAGTCGAGCAGGCGCTCAAGGCCAACCCGGGTATTTTTGACTGCCTGGTGGTGGGTGTTCCGGACGAACGTTTCGGCAGCAGGGTGGCGGCGGTCGTCGCCCCCCGCGGCGGCGCGCAGCTCACCCTGGCCGCGGTCCAGGAAGAAGCCCGCAAGCATATTGCCGGGTACAAAGTCCCCCGGGAGCTGCACCTGGTGGCGGAGGTACCGCGGGCTCCCAGCGGCAAGCCGGCCTATCCCAGGGCGCTGGCAATCGCACTGGCGGGTGAGCACCAGGCAGGTACGGCATGAAAGAACTGGATATCAGCACCCGCAACTGTATCGTCCAGCAGGACGCCCATGTCCTGATTGTCACCCTCAACCGGCCGGAGGCGAAGAACGCATTCAGTCCGGAGATGCTGCTGGGCATGTACAAGGCCTGGCAACGGCTGGAGCACGACGACGAGTTGTACTGCGCGATTCTCACCGCCAATGGCGACACGTTCTGCGCCGGCATGGATCTCAAGGCCGGGGCGGAAGGACAGCAGCGCTCCACCGAAGAGTTCATGGAGCTCATGGGCCGGGTGCCGAACGTGCACTGGCAGGCGCTGCTGCGCGACAATCGGCCGAACAAGCCGCTGATCCTGGCGGTTGAAGGTTATGCCCTGGCCGGGGGCACGGAAATCCTGCAGGGCACCGATATCCGGGTGGCGGCGGACAACGCGGTATTCGGCATTACCGAGGTGGCCCGGGGCCTGTATCCCATGTCCGGCTCCACGGTGCGCCTGCGGCGGCAGATTCCCTACTGCCTGGCCGCTGAGATGTTGCTGTGTGGCGAACATATCAGCGCCCAGCGGGCGCTGGAGTTCGGCCTGGTCAACAAGCTGGTGCCCGCCGGCCAGACCCTGGCCGCGGCGCGGGAGTACGCGGCGAAAATCTGTGCCAACGGGCCGCTCGCGGTGCGGGCTGTCACCCGCTCCCTGCGGGAGCACCAGGAGTGCATGGCGGAGGCCGATGCCATGCTGGCGTCCGATGAACTCGCGGGTCCGGTGTTCGCTTCGGCCGATGCGCGTGAAGGCATTCGCGCATTCAAGGAAAAACGCCCGGCCTTGTTTACTGGTAAATAGTTCACCGGTAAATAGCTTGCCGGCCAGCAGCCAACCGGGTGGCAATGGCGCAGCAGCTTGCGCATAATGCCCACGATTCTTTTCACGAGTAAGCCATATGAGCGAGCAAGCCGGGGTATTTGAGGAAGTTGTGCGCGGGCGTCGATCCCTGCGCGCCTTCCTGCCCCATCCTGTGAACACTGCAACCCTGCAGCGGGTGTTTGAGGTCGCCCAGCGGGCGCCCAGCAACTGCAATACCCAGCCCTGGGTCACCCACGTCGCCTCCGGCGCGAGCCTGCGGCATCTGCGCGAGGAAATGCCGCGGCGTTTCATGGCGGGCGAGATGAGCCTGGACTTCCCCTATGACGGCGTTTATCAGGGCGTGTACAAGGAGCGCCAGTACGGCTCCGCCCAGGCGTTGTACGATGCCGCGAATATAGAGCGGTCGGACAAGGCGCGCAGGCAGGAACAGTTCATGCGCAATTTCAGTTTTTTCGACGCCCCCCACGCCGCCTTCCTGTTCCTGCCGGAACCCTTCGGGCTGCGGGAGGCGGCGGACCTCGGCATGTACGCACAGACCCTGATGCTGGCCATGACCGCCCACGGCCTCGGCAGCTGCCCCCAGACCGCGCTGAGTTTCGAGGCCAATTTTATCCGCGAAGCACTGGGCATAGCGCCGCAGTACAAGTTGCTGTTCGGCATTTCTTTCGGCTATCCGGACCCCGAGGCGCCAGTCAACCGCTGCGCGACGGACCGGGCCGCGCTGAAAGACTGCGTGCACTTTCACTCCTGAACATGAAGCGCCTGGCGATATGAGCGAATTTCTGCTTGCCGAAAACCGCGACGGTGTGCTGGTTCTCACCCTGAATCGGCCGCAGAAGAAAAACGCCATCACCAATGCCATGTGGGTGTCACTGCGGGAGGCGTTTCGGGCTGCTGCCGAGGATACCAGCGTGCGCTGTGTGCTGCTGTGCGGTGCCGGCGAGCATTTCTGCGCGGGCGTCGACCTGGCCAGTTTTACCGAGTCCGCCGCGGGTGAGGAGCATCCCTTCGAGGCGGCCGCGCGGGCGGTGGTGGAGTTCGACAAGCCGCTGGTGGCGGCGGCCCAGGGCGCGGCCGTCGGCGGCGGCGCGACCGTGCTGTTCCATGCCGACATTGTCTATGCGGGTGAGAGCCTGCGCCTGCGCCTTCCTTTCGCCAGCCTCGGCCTGGTGCCGGAGTGGGGCAGCAGCTATATGCTGCAGGCCAATATCGGCGCCCAGCGCGCCGCCGAGTTATTCTATACCGCCGAATGGGTGGATGCGGAC
>CAYTDW010000238.1:0-5173 GCA_964436585.1 uncultured Halioglobus sp.
CCTGAGCGGCTCCGGGCGTGGCCGCGATCGGCTGGACGAATACTGGCAGCCTGTTAGAATGGCAGTGCACATTCAGCAACGAGGGGTAATATGAATGCCTGCATCTCTGCTGGAGATTATCGATCTGGGAGACGGTGAAATCGTCCTGCAACGGGCGGATTCCGACTCCGAACCGCTGGTGTCTATACGCTTCTCCGAGGAATCGCGCATCTACCTGATGGATAACGGGCTGGAAGTCGCCAGGGCGATGATCCAGGCAGGTATCCAGGCGGCCGCGACCATTGCCGAACGGGCGGAGCAGGAAACTGCCGCGACGGGCGGCACCCCGCGACAGCTACATTAGCCGCGTCGCAGCACACCGACACTGATACCCTCGATGGTGAGGGCCTGTTCGCGTAAGTCCACCCGGATAGGCCTGTAGTCGGGATTCTCCGGCAGCAGCTCCACCACATGCTTTTGCCCGGTGCGGCGCAGGCGCTTGACGGTGACTTCATCCTCTATGCGTGCAACCACGATATCCCCATTGCTGGCCACCCGGGTACTGTGCACCGCCAGCAGGTCGCCAGGGAAAATTCCCGCCTCGATCATGCTGTCTCCCTGCACCACCAAGAAGTAGTCTGCGCGGGGTTTGAAGAAGGTCGGCGACAGGTCGCAGTACTCCTCGATATTCTGCTCCGCCAGCACCGGGTTGCCCGCGGCAACCCTGCCCACTATCGGAATACCGGCGCTTTCCGGCAAGCGGATACCGCGGGAGGCGCCGGCGATCATTTCAATGGCGCCCTTGCGGGCGAGCGCCTTCAGGTGTTCCTCCGCCGCATTGGCGGACCTGAACCCCAGGTCCCGGGCGATATCGGCGCGCGTGGGGGGGTAGCCCGTCTGGTCGATATGCTGGCGAACAAGGTCGAGCACTTGCTGTTGGCGCGAGGTGAGCTTTTCCATCACAGGTACCGTGGTTATTTATACAGGTGCTGTGATTATATACAGTATTCGGGTGCCGGCACAACAGCCAGCGCGGCCGCCCTGCGAGGGGGCGAGAGGGTTTATCGAGGTGCGGTGGGGCTCAGTAGTCCTCTACACCGTACATCACATCTGATTCAATCGAGTTGAGCGGGCTGTTCCACTCCTCGGGGTGGAAGGGCAGGTCCGGGTCCACCAGATCCTGGTCATCCAGTTCGAAGGCCGAACGCCAGTCTTCCGGCGCCTCCGCACGCTGCGGCATCATCTCGCGCCAGGCATCCAGGTCCAGCTCGGCCACTTCACCATCGAGGTACTGGATCTCTATCGACAGGGCGTCCGCATCCCAATCGACCACCTCGAACAGCGCGTCGATCTGCGTGTCCTTGTACCACTTGCCCACTATCGGGCGCTGCATCTTCATTTTGCTCATCGCCTTTGTTATTCCTCTTGGCAAATTAAAATAACATGCTGGGTCCCCTTGTCCATTATGGGAAAATGGCATATGGATTGAACTGCAAATTACGTTCATTTTTCGCATTAATGTTTTCAAGGCAGATCAGGCAGTTGCAGGGTGTATGAAGAGTTGACTTCAAGCTGCAAGCCCCTTTATATGTTCGTTGCTTACCATGCGGCATTCTCCTAAATAAAAAATCAGTCTAAAAAATGGCTTGCCCACTTCAAATTTAACCGTGCTGGTGAGACCTGGTGCATAGCTGAACAGCCTGGCTGTCAGCGCCTGCACGGGTGAATCGGCAGTTCCCGGAGTAGAGAAAATGAAGCAGCTCGGTATCATCGGCGGAACCGGTGTCGGTGCCCTGGAATCACTGGAGCAGGTCGCGTCGCACCGTCCGGAAACACCGTATGGTTTGCCGTCCGCGGTGATCGACGAGGGTATGCTGGATGGCTGTCGCGTGTTCTTCCTGCAGCGCCACGGCCGGCCGGCCGTCGTTCCGCCACACCTGGTCAATTATCGGGCCAACCTCTGGGCGCTTCGATCCCTGGGCGTCAGCGATATCGTGAGCATCAACGCCGTGGGTGGCATCTCGTCAGCGATGCAACCGGGAGTGCTGGCGATACCCGACCAGTTGATCGATTACACCTGGGGCAGGGCGCATACCTTCGATGAAGGCGGTGACCGCCAGCTTCAGCATATCGATTTCACCGAGCCCTACCGGCGCGAACTGCGCACGGCCTTGCTGGCGGTGGCGCACAGACACGGCATCGCCTGCCAGCCCAGTGCGGTCTACGGTGCCACCCAGGGTCCGCGACTGGAGACCGCGGCCGAGATCCGCAGAATGGCGGCAGACGGCTGTGATGTGGTGGGTATGACCGGAATGCCAGAGGCCGCGCTGGCGCGGGAGCTGGGCCTCGCTTACGCTTCGGTGTGTATGGTAGTGAACCTGGCGGCGGGGCTGGGGGATGGGCCTATCACCCTGGCGCTGATGCGTGAGATCCTCGAGCGCGAAGCGGTTATCGTCACACGCCTGTTGCGGGCATTGGCGGTGGAGGTTTATTGCGACTGACTTGCGCCCAGCGTGCCGGCCTCTGCCGCGGCGATGGTCGCCAGCTGTTCCCCTGTAACCGGCGTGAACTTGATGATGACGCCCAGCATCGGGTGATCAATATAATGGACTTCACCACTGCGCATGCGCCTGGTTTGTTGCAATAGCACCGCGTGGCGGTACGGGTAGACTGGCGCCATCTCCTGGGCTCCCGCAACCGCCGCGCCCGCAGCGGGCAGGGCTGCCACTGCAGCCGCAACATCGACCACCTGCTCTTCCTCGATAATCAGGGAGCGCGGGCCGAAGGGGGGAGCGGGCATGCGCCAGGTACCCGGAAGGTATTCGCCCGCGGTATTCAGCCACAGGTTGGTTTCAACCTGCAGGTAGCGTGAAAGGTAGGGCTTGATCGTGCCCTGCAGCTGCGGCCACTGCTGGTTGTCACCTGACCGGTCCAGCACGATTGGCAGGCTGGTCGCTTCGGGCTCCAGTGCTTGCACCCAGGTTTCATGGAACAGGATCGAGTAGCGTCCACTGCGCTGCATCTGCGCGACTTTGTCGCCGAGTTCCCGATAGGTCGGCGGCAGTGCAACAAAGGGGCGGGGCAGCGCGTTGGGGACCAGCGGCGGCGGGCTACCGGCTAGCGGGGCGCCGGGGGTCGCTCCGGCCTCGTACACGGGGCTTGGGGGAACGGGTCTCGCCATCGCCGGGTCGGGGACGGTGGCGGCGGCGTTCGGCGCAGGTGCCTGGCCGTAGGCCGGGTCGTTGCCGGAGGCCTGTGGGTTCATCGATATGATCTGGCGGCCGTACTCGTCGAGCACGCTGTTACCGCCGAATTTCGAGCTGTTGCTGACCACCTGCGCCGGGTCCACCAGGAAGCGCGAGGCCTCCGGGTAGCTGAGGGTGGGCGTGGCATCCCACTGCTCAGGGGCGGCCGCACCGGTCTGCGACCGCGGCGAATTGTTGGCGAATACCACCAACTCCACCCGGAACCAGCGCTGCTCCTGGGCAGGGGCTGCGGTGCTGCCAAGCGCAGCTGTGACAGCGAGTGCGAAGGTGGTCAGTCTGGCAGTTAACTTGGGCATCAGGCGGCATTTTCCGTGGCGTCTTGGGCAAAGGAGTCCAGCAGGTGTTCCACATACTGCTGGCGCTCCCGGTTATCGGGCAGTGGTCGCTGGAAGCGCAGGCGAGTGGCCCCCGCCAGTTTATACGACCTCGGGTCGGATTGAACCAGCTTCACGAGGCTGATCGGGTGTACCCGGGTGTTGGTGTTGAAGTCGATACTACCACCGTCCGGGCCGGCTTCAATGGCCCGGATGCCCAGCCGCTGGGCCCGCAGGCGCAGCTGCGCGACCGCGAACAGGTTCTTGACCTGCGCGGGCAGGAGGCCAAACCGATCAATCATCTCCACCTGCAGCTCGCGCAGCTCGTCTTCGCTGGCGGCAGCGGCAATACGCTTGTACAGGATCAGCCTGCCGTTGATATCGGGGAGGTAATCCTCGGGAATCAGCGCTGGCATGTGCAGCTTGATCTCGGATCCCCCGTCCAGCGGCGCGTCGATGTCGGGAATCTCGCCGCGTTTCAGCGCAGCGACTGCGCGCTGCAGCATTTCCATGTAGAGCCCGAACCCCACGCTTTGTATCTGGCCACTCTGCTCGTCCCCCAGCAGCTCGCCGGCGCCGCGAATTTCCAGGTCGTGGGTTGCCAGCAGATAGCCGGCGCCAAGGTCACCTGCAGCCTCGATAGCCTCCAGGCGCTTGCTGGCATCCGGCGTGATCGCCGAGCGCGTGGGGCACATCAGGTAGGCGTAGGCCTGGTGGTGGGAACGCCCCACCCGGCCGCGCAACTGGTGCAGCTGGGCCAGTCCGAACTTGTCGGCCCGCTCGATGATGATCGTGTTTGCATTGGGAATGTCGATGCCGGTCTCTATTATCGTAGTGCACAGCAGGATATGGTGGCGCTGGTGATAGAAGGCGGACATGACCTGCTCGAGCTGGGTTTCCCGCATCTGCCCATGGGCGACGGCGATACTCAGGCCTGGCAGCAGCTCACGCAGTTTGCGGGCGGTCTCCTCGATCGTCTTGACCTCGTTATGGAGGTAGTAAACCTGGCCACCGCGCAGGGTCTCCCGCAGTACCGCCTCCCTGATCAATCCAATGTTGTGTTCCCGGACAAAAGTCTTGATCGAGAGCCGCCGGGCGGGCGGGGTGGCGATGATGGAGAGGTCGCGCATGCCGCCCATGGCCATATTCAGGGTTCGCGGAATCGGCGTGGCGGTGAGGGTGAGTACGTCCACTTCCGAACGCAGGGCCTTGATAGCTTCTTTCTGTTTGACACCGAAGCGGTGCTCCTCATCGATGATCAGCAGGCCCAGGTCAGCAAAGCGAAAATCTGATTGCAGCAGTTTGTGGGTACCGATCAGGATGTCGGTCCTGCCCGCAGCTACGCGGTGACTGACATCGGTCAATTCCTTCGATGAGCGGAAGCGGGAGACCACCTCGATGTTCACGTCCCAGTCGGCAAAGCGGTCACTGAATGAGTTGAAGTGCTGCTGGGCGAGCAGTGTGGTGGGGACCAACACCGCGACCTGCTTGCCATTGCGGGTGGCCAGGAATGCAGCGCGCATGGCCACCTCGGTCTTGCCGAAACCGACATCGCCGCAGACCAGGCGGTCCATCACCCGGGGGCTCTGCATGTCTGCGATTACGGCGTCGATC
>CAYTDW010000239.1:0-5165 GCA_964436585.1 uncultured Halioglobus sp.
TCAAATCCTGTTCTACTGGATCAGATTGACGTCTCCGGCCCCATCGGAACCGCTGGCTTCGTTGGCGATGGCGCTAACAGCGTGGCGGTAAGCGGTGGCATCGTGGCAGCCGCGGTGCAGGCGGATCCCGTAACTGATCCGGGTGCGGTGGCGTTCTACACTACCGATGGCACTTTACTGAATGTGGTAGGCGTGGGTGCCCTGCCCGATATGCTGACCTTCACCCCCAACGGCAGGCATGTCCTGGTCGCCAACGAGGGCGAGCCAGACGATGGTGTCGATCCGCAGGGGTCCGTGAGCGTGATCGATCTGAGCGCGGGAGTGGCCAGCGCCACCGTGCGCCAGGCCGATTTTAACGATTTCGACTCGCAATTGGCTGAACTCAGGAACTCGGGCGTGCGCTTGTTCCCGGACGTTGCATGGCCGTTGGTAGCCGGCAAGATCAGCGTAAGCCAGGACCTCGAACCGGAATACATCGCCTCGGATCGCAAGGGCAACACCGCACTGGTGACCCTGCAGGAGGCCAATTCGGTCGCTGTACTGGACATCCAGCGGGCAGAAATCACCGCTATCGTGCCGCTTGGCACCAAGGACCACAACGCCCCCGGCAATGGCCTCGACCCTTCGGATAAAGATGACGATATCAAAATCGACAACTGGCCGCTCAGGGGCCTGTTCCTGCCTGACGCCATCGCCAGCTACCAGGTGCGCGGTCAAACCTTCTATGTGACCGCCAACGAGGGTGATGATCGGGGGGATGCCGATGAGCCAGGTCGCGGCGATGTCATTCGCTTCAAGGATATCGAAGACGTGGTTTCTTTTGGTCGCAATGGCCTGACCCCGGCCGAAGGTCTGGCGGCTATGATCGCCAACAATCTTCAGGACGACGACCAGTTGGGCAGGTTGAACATCTCCAGCATCGATGGCATCGATGTGGATGGGAACCTGGCCGAGTTATTCAGCTACGGTGCCCGTTCGTTCAGTATCTGGGACTCTAGTGGCCAGCTGGTCTGGGACAGTGGCGATGCATTGGAGCAGCTCACCGCACAGTTGTATGAAGACAACTTCAATGCCTCCAACGATACCAACGACTTCGAAGATCGCAGCGACGCCAAGGGCCCCGAGCCGGAGGCGGTCAGCATTGCCAAGCTGTGGGGTCGCACCTACGCCTTTGTCGGCCTGGAGCGTATCGGCGGTGTGGCCGTCTACAATATTGGCAACCCCCGAGCGCCACAGTATGTCACCTATGTCAACAACCGTGACTTTACAGCCGATGACGATGCGCTCAAGCAGGGACTGGGTAGGGACCTGGGACCGGAGAGTGTGGTCATCATCGAGCAGCCGGACAGCCCCACCGGTGACCCCCTGATGGTCGTGGCCAACGAGGTCAGCGGCACCACTTCCATCTTCAAAATCGTCAAACTCAATGGCAAGGACAAAAAGGAGAAATAGTAGGCTGCCGAGGCGAACAACAATAGGGCGCACCCGGGTGCGCCCTTTTTCATCCCCATTCTCCAGCCAACCCTTCTTTATATTTCGGTCACCCCTTCCTCCTGATCGCCACCATCGCCGACTTCGGCAGCGTGTCGCCGCCGCCCGGCCAGTGGCTGGTCAGGTTCTGCAGGTCGGGACTACTCTCGCCGGGATGCTGCACGTTCAGCCACAGCTCCTGTCGGTCGAGGGACAGGGTCGGTGAGCAAAACTCGGCGCCATGCGGTGCCACGGCAAAGCGCAGCACCTGGTGCTTCTTTGGTCCGAAGGTCGGCACCACCACCAGGAAGTTGTTGCCGAAATGTTCCTGCGTACTATTGCTGGCGGGCGTCGGCTTGCACTCGTAATCGGTGGCGATGATCAGGTGATTCGATTCGGTGAACGCCAGGTTGTCCGGCCAGGGCAGCCCGGATTCCCTCGACCCCTCAACCAGAATATCAAATGTGAAAGTAGCCGCGCCGGCGTCGCCAGCCGCTTCCCGTAGCCTGCCAAGCGCCCCGGCTATGCCGGAAAAGTAATTCGCCTTTGATATGTCGATACCGGCGGGTTCCCACGTTGTCCGTGCCACGGAAACATCACCTGTAAGCGGGTGCACCTCGACATCCTCGGGCCGCGCGAGCGGTGTGCCGCCCACCAGCTTCGCCGCAGTGCGGGTGTGGACGCACACTCGCGCGGCGTCGAACCCGTTTTCGCGCAGCGCGCGGTTCCTGTCGGGACCCAGTGCCAGCCACTGGCCCCTCTCGGTATTTGCGACAAACAGTGCCCCATGTTCCAACAGGCGACGGTTGGCCTTGCCGGCCGCCGGGTCGTACCTGTCGTTCGAGATGAACTTGTAGAGGCATTGCGCTACCCGATCATCCGCCGTGTAGGCCACCAGGCGGCCGTCGCGGCTGAGGGTGAACGCGACGTTCTCATGGGCGAATCGGCCCAGTGACGTATGCTTGAACAGCTCGCGAGTGTCCGGGTCGATCTCGCAGATGTAGCCGTAGTGCTCGGCGGGCCGGCGGATATGCCTGGTCGAATTGGGCTCCTTGTCGTTCATCTCGGGATCGCCCCAGAAGTCCTTGAAATTCTCCTCGGCGCTGCAGAAGGTGCCCCAGGGCGTGATGCCGCCGCCGCAATTGCCCACGCTGCCGATCACCTCCCGCGCGCCGCCCAGCCACCGGGAGCCGGCGGCGGGACCGGTCAGCCGCAGCCGGCTGGTGAGCCCGTCCACCCGAAAGTTTTCAGCGTGCGGCAGGACCGGCCGCCACCAGCCGCCCGCTTGTTTCTCGATGCGCACGCAGGAGCCACCCATGCTGCGCAGGCGCATCTCGGCGTACCTCAGGGTGTCGTCCCGTTCGCCGGGCAGCAGGAATTTCATGGAGGCGTTTTCATGATTGCTCCAGAGCCAGCCGGTCTTTGCATCGCGCTGGAGGATAGCGAGGTAGTCGTTGTGATCGCCGTATTGTTCACCCTGCTTGTTGATGACGTCGCCCTGCTTGAGCAGCACCTCGTAAACGAAGCCCTCGGAAAGCGTGAGGTCACCGCCGCGGGCGATCGGGGCGGGCTTGAAGTCCAGGTCGTCAAGCAACGGGGTGCCGGGGGGCTGCGAATCGTCGGCGTGGGCGACAAGCCCATCCGGCATCAGCCGCTCACCGGCCGCCACGACGGCGGAAACTCCAAGGAGCTGGACGAACTGACGGCGTTTCAAATTAGGCAGCGTGATCACAGCAAAAATACCGTCGCAAGGCCGAGGAATATGAAAAACCCCATACTGTCAGTGGTAAACGTCAGCAATACACTGGACCCCACCGCCGGATCCCTGCCCAACCTGACCGCGATGAGAGGAACCAGGGCGCCCACCGTTGCCCCCACCAGCAAATTGAGGATCATCGCCGCCATCATCACTAGGCCCAGGCCGATATCTTCATAGAACAACGCCGCCACCAGTCCGAGAACAGCACCCCAAAGCGCGCCGTTGATGAGCCCTATGCTCAGTTCCTTGCGCAGCAGAAACCGCGTGTTGCCGCCCTTGATCTGATCCAGCGCCAGGCCCCGGACAAATAGCGCTATGGTCTGGTTGCCGGTATTACCGCCAACGCTGGCAATGATTGGCATCAGTACGGCAAGGGATACCAGCTGCTCCAGGGTCGACTCGAAGATCGCAATGAAACGGGTGGCGGCAAGCGCGGTGAGCAGGTTGATCACCAGCCAGGGCCAGCGCTCCCGGGCGCCTTTCCAGGTCGGCGCAAACAGATCGGTATCCCCCCGCAGGCCAGCGCTGGCGAGCGCCTGTCCCTCTGCCTGTTTACGGATGTAGTTCATTACCGTCTCCACCGTCAGGCGGCCCTGCACATGACCGTATTTGTCGACCACCGGCGCGGAGATCAGGTCATAGCGCTCGAACGCCAGGGCTGCGTGATGGCCGGAGTCGAGCGGATTGAGGGAGATGCCATCCTTGCGCAGGATATCCTGAAGCGGACGGGCTGGTTGCTCGACCAGTAAATCATTGATATCCACCGACCCGAGGAAGTTCTGGAACTCGTCATGCACAAACACCTGGTCGGTCTGTGCCGGCAGCGGCCCGCGTTCGCGCAATGCACCGACAGTATCGCCGACTGAAAACTCAACCGGGAACAGGATGAAATCGTGTTTCATCAGTGCGCCGACGGTGTCTTTTGCGTACTCGGCGCTTTTCTCAAACTGCAGCCGCGACTGCTCAGCCATGGTCTGTTTGAACCGGTTCAATAGGTCCGGGGCGATGTATTTCTTCAGCGCACTGAGCTGGTCCGGATGCAGCGCAGCCAGAATCGCCATCAGCCTGACTTCGGGTGTGGTGTCCACCAGGTCCTTCGCCACCTGGCCGGTAACCTCCACCAGCGCATCGCCCGCCGCCTGATGCCCCAGCTGGCCCCATACTCTGTACCGTCTATCACCCGGCAGCATTTCCAACAACTGGGCCGCATCGGCGCCGTTGAGCGGCGCCAGACGCCTGGCCAACTCGGCGTCCTGCTGCCGGTGAAGAAGGGCCGCTTCCACCTCCGGCCGCTGGTGTTGCTGGCGATCGTGCAGGCTGTCCATGAGCTCGAATCGCGCGAGGGACTCCAGCACAGGCCGCAATCGTTGATCCAGATTGACCCGATCGTTTACTGGAGCTTGTTCCATGGCGAGGCCTCGGAAAGGGTCGTAGCGCGACCCGCTATGCTACCGGACCTGCGTAGAATTGACGAATCAGCACTCGCCCGGCTAATGGACCGATGCAACGAACAGCTCGGCTGATCTTGCTGATGGGGACGGTCTGTTGCCTGCTGTTGGCGCTGGCCGGCGCGGTGCTGGCCGGGGCGGTGTTGGCGCAGGTTGATCCTGACCAAGAGGAAGAAGATGGCCCGCCACACCTGGTGAACCCCGGCCTTGAATGCGATCTGGGAACCTACACCACCACCTCGCCGGCCGGCAGCGTCGTGCGCATCTTCAGCGGTTGGAGCTACACGACGCTGGTTGGCGACCCAGATGTGCAGAGCACGCGCATGTTCGTTCACCGCAACAACCACCCAGAGGATCCGTGCGCTGGCGAAACGGGCTTCGTCGAAAAACAAGAAGGGAGCGACAGCCAGGTGGTCTTTGCCCGTGACCTGGAAAAGCCGCCCCTGCCTGGCAAACCCTTCGACGTCGTCGTGTTTCAGCGCGTCAGC
>CAYTDW010000240.1:0-5156 GCA_964436585.1 uncultured Halioglobus sp.
GCCAAGGAGGCGATCGCGAAAGCCCTCGGCACTGGCATTGGCCGCGGCGTGAGCTGGCAGGATATCACCATCGGCCACGACGATTCCGGGGCGCCGCAGGTAAGCCTGAGTGGCGGTGCCCTGGTCGTGGCCACTGGCCGTGGTGGCACCCGGGTCGAGCTCAGCCTGGCCGATGAGGCGGACTACGTGGTGGCGTTCGCGGTACTCGCCCGGTGATTGCGCTGCAAACTCATCACGCTCTCCCGGCGACAGGCCGGGTTCGTTATAATCGCGGCTCATTTGTGCGGTAACAGCCCAATGCCCTCTTACCCGACTATCGAAGCCTGTATCGGCAACACCCCGCTGGTGCGCCTGCAGCGCCTGCCCGGTGCGACCAGCAACCTGGTGCTGGCCAAGCTCGAGGGCAACAACCCCGCGGGGTCGGTGAAGGATCGGCCGGCCCTGAGCATGATTGCGCAGGCCGAGGCGCGCGGAGAGATCAGTCCCGGCGATACCCTGATCGAGGCCACCAGTGGCAACACCGGTATTGCCCTGGCCATGGCCGCTGCGGTCCGCGGCTATCGCCTGATCCTCATCATGCCCTCGCACATGAGTGACGAGCGCAAGCAGGCCATGTCCGCCTACGGGGCCCAACTGGGGGAGGTGAGCCGGGAGGACGGTATGGAAGGCGCCCGTGACCTGGCCATGGCCATGCAGGCCCGGGGTGAGGGCAGGGTGCTGGACCAGTTCGCCAATGCCGACAACCCCCGTGCGCACCTGACCGGAACCGGACCGGAGATCTGGCAGCAGACCGGCGGCAGCATTACCCACTTCGTCAGCTCCATGGGAACCACCGGCACCATCATGGGCTGTTCCACCTACCTCAAGCAGCAGAACCCGGACATACAGATCATCGGCCTGCAGCCACTGGAAGGCTCCAGCATCCCCGGCATCCGGCGCTGGTCCCGCGCCTACCTGCCCGCCATCTACGACGCGGCCAGGGTCGACCGGGTGATGGATATTTCCCAGCAGGAGTCGGAGCACACCATGCGCGAGCTGGCGCGACGGGAGGGTATTTTCTGTGGGGTCTCCTCGGGCGGTAGCATCGCCGCCGCGCTGCGCTTGTCGAGCGAAGTCGAAAATGCGGTGATCGTGGCGATTATCTGCGATCGCGGGGACCGCTATCTCTCCACCGGCGTGTTTGCCGGTTCATGAAGGCGTAGGCGCTTGGTCCAGGTACGCGATCAGTCCCACCTCGTTCCCGGCGGGGACATCGATCTCGAACAGTGGCTGCACAAGCTGCCCTGTAGTTTCAGCGAAAGTGAATCAAGCCGCCTGTTGCAGGCCTGCGCGATGGCGCAGGCTGCACTGCGGGCGCCGGGCGTGGACAGCGGCGACTGGGCCGTCGAGTCCAACTGCTTTACCGCTGGTCTCGAGATCGCCCTGATCCTGGCGGAGCTGCAGGTGGGAGCGGATTGCCTGCTGGCAGGCATTCTCTACCGGGCGGTGCGTGAGCAAAGACTTTCCCGGGAGCAGGTGGCGCAGGAGTTTGGCGCAGGGGTCGCCCGGATGATTGACGGTGTGACCCGCATGGCGGCAATCGGCGAACTGCGCTCCCATGACGACAGGCCGGTGCTGGGCCAGGCCCAGGCCCAGAAGGACAATATTCGCAAAATGCTGGTCGCGCTGGTGGACGATGTACGGGTGGCGCTGATCAAGCTGGCGGAGCGAACCAGCGCCATTCGCGCGGTGAAAAATGACGAGCAGCGACGCCTGGGGGTCGCCCGGGAAGTGTTCGACGTTTACGCTCCGCTGGCCCATCGCCTCGGTATCGGTCATCTCAAATGGGAGCTGGAGGACCTGTCCTTCCGCTACACCTATGGCGATGCCTACCGCAAAATCGCCCGCCTGCTCGATGGCAAGCGGGTTGAGCGAGACCAGTTTATCAACCGGGTGCAAGACGAACTGAGCGCGGTGCTGCGCAACGCCGGGCTGGACGTGGAAATCGACGGCAGGGCAAAACACATCTACAGCATCTGGCGCAAGATGCAGCGCAAGGGTATCGGCTTTTCCCAGGTTTACGACATCCGCGCGATCCGGATCCTGGTGCAGGACGTCAGGGACTGTTATGCGACCCTCGGTCTGGTACACGGACTCTGGCGCAACATACCCCAGGAGTTCGATGACTACATCGCCAATCCCAAGGAGAACGGTTATCGCTCCCTGCACACGGCGGTGGTTGGTCCCGAGGGCAAGGTGCTGGAGGTCCAGATCCGCACCCGGCAGATGCACGAGGAGGCGGAACTGGGAATCTGTGCCCACTGGCGCTACAAGGGCACCGATGCGAAGCGGCGGCCCGCCGGCACCTACGAGGAAAAAGTCGCCTGGCTGCGACAGGTGCTCGACTGGCACGACGAGACCGGCGATACATCTGATGTCACCGAGCAATTCAGTTTCCAGATGGCCCAGGACCGCGTGTATGTGTTCACCCCCAAGGGCGACGTGGTGAATCTCGCCCAGGGAGCCACCCCGCTGGATTTTGCCTATCACGTGCATACCGAGGTCGGCCACCGCTGCCGCGGCGCCAAGGTCAATGGCTCGATTGTGCCCCTGACCTACACCCTGGTGACGGGGGAGCGGGTGGAGATACTGACCAGCAAGGATGGTGTGCCGAAACGGGACTGGCTGCAGCCTGGCCTGGGCTACCTCAGGACTTCCCGCGCCCGGGCCAAGGTACAGCACTGGTTCAAGGCCCAGACCCGCGAAAACAACGTCGCCGCCGGGCGCCACCTGCTGGAGCGGGAATTCAAGCGGCTGGCCTTGACCAGCGTCGACTACCAGCGGGTCGCGCGCAAGGTGCAGCACGCCAGCGTCGATGACATGTACGCCGCGGTGGGTTCCGGTGATCTGTCCGCCGCCCAGGTGATGAATGCCGCCCAGGGGCTGGTGGAGAATCGCGGCCCGCAACTCAAGCTGGCGCGCCCCGGCGGCGGTGTCTACCGCGGCCAGGTGCAGGTGCACGGGGTCGGCAACCTGATGACCCACATGGCGGGCTGCTGCAAACCGCTGCCCGGAGATTCGATTACCGGTTTCATTACCCAGGGCCGGGGCGTCAGCATCCACCGCAGTGACTGCGCCCGGCTACTCCGGTTGACCGGGAACGTGCCCGAGCGCGTCATTGAGGTGGAGTGGGGCCTGTCCCCTCGCGACAATTACGAGGTTGATGTGGGGATCGAGGCCTTTGACCGCCAGGGTCTGCTGCGCGATATCACCGGCCTGTTTGCCAATGCCCGTATCAATGTCCTGTCGATCAACACCCAGACCAACAAGAAGAGTAATACCGCAAGCATGCGCCTGCGGGTGGAAGTGCCTGACCTCGGTTCGCTGTCGAAGCTGCTGGAGCGCATCAATCGCCTCAAGAATGTGGTGTCAGCCGTGCGTTTGTCGGAATAGTCAGGGGGTCGGGTGGAAAAGACACGTTACGAATTGAGCGACCTGCTGCGGGTAATGGCCCGCCTGCGGGACCCGCAAACCGGCTGTCCCTGGGATCTGCGCCAGGACTTTCGCAGCATTGTGCCTTCCACCCTGGAAGAGTGCTATGAACTGGCCCAGGCCATCGAGCAGGAAGACTTCGCGCACGTGGCGGAGGAACTGGGCGATGTGCTGTTCCAGGTGGTGTTCTATGCGCAGCTGGGGCGCGAGCGCGGGTTGTTTTCCTTCGAAATGATCGTCGATACGCTGGTGAGCAAACTGGTGCGCAGGCATCCCCATGTGTTCGGGCAGGGCGAGATCGAGGGTGTGGTCGCCGACCGCAGCAGCGTCGAGTCGGTCAGGGAATCCTGGGAGGTCATCAAGCAGGCGGAGCGCCAGGCCAAATCCCTGGGTGGCCTGCTGGCCGATGTACCTGTGGCGCTGCCTGCCCTGCCGCGGGCGCAGAAACTGCAAAAGCGGGCCGCCCGGGTCAATTTCGACTGGCCGGATGCGGGCGCCGTGCTGGCGAAGCTGGAGGAGGAGATACTGGAGCTGCGCCAGGCCATGCAGGCCGCCAGACCGACGGATATTGAGGAGGAGATGGGCGACATCCTGTTCAGCTGCGCCAACCTGGCCCGCCACCTTGGCCTGGACGCCGAGGCCAGCCTGCGACGGGCGACGAGCAAGTTCGAGCGGCGCTTCAGCCAGATGGAAGCGCAGGCTTCCGACGCCGGCAAGGCCCTGGAGATGCTGTCGGCGGAGGCTCTGGATGAGCTGTGGGAGTCCGCCAAGCGCAGGGAGCGAGGCAGTCTCTAGGCACTGGCCAGGGCACTGGATAGGGCTTGTGCAAATTCCGGGCGCTGTGTATGGTTACGGCCCTCCATGCCACGGCTTGGTGCTCTGGCCCGGTCTCAGTCCATCCTGCAAGACGCCGACCCTGCCCCCGCCATTCCCGCAGGCGCCGCTACCACGACCATAATCTTGCAGGCAATATCGAGGAAGAACAGCAATGCGATTGATTCTGTTGGGCGCACCGGGCGCCGGTAAGGGTACACAGGCACAGTTCATTATCGAAAAGTACGGTATTCCGCAGATTTCCACCGGCGATATGCTGCGCGCCGCGGTAAAGGCGCAGACCGACCTGGGGCGTAAAGCCAAGACGGTGATGGACGCGGGCGGGCTGGTGTCCGACGCTATCATCATCGGCCTGGTCAAGGAGCGAATTCGCCAGGCGGATTGCGCCAACGGCTTCCTGTTTGACGGCTTTCCCCGCACTATTCCCCAGGCTGAGGCCATGGTTGAGGCCGGCGTCGACCTCGACCACGTGGTTGAAATAGCCGTCGCCGATGCAGCGATCGTGGATCGCCTGAGCGGTCGCCGGGTCCATCCCGGTTCCGGTCGTGTGTACCATGTCCTGCACAATCCGCCACTGCGTGAGGGCCTGGACGACGAGACCGGCGAGCCCCTGGTCCAGCGCGACGATGACAGCGAGGAGACCGTACGCAAGCGCCTCGCCATCTACCACGCCCAGACCAGCCCACTGGTCAATTTTTACCGATCCATGACCGGCCCGCGCGCTCCCGCCTGTCACCGCATAGAGGGCGTTGGCACGGTGGAGGAAATCCGCGAGAAGGTATTTGCCGCGCTGGAAAGTTGATGCCAGTCAAGGAACCGGGGAGTGAGCACGACTGTGCAAGCCGGTTGGA
>CAYTDW010000241.1:0-5148 GCA_964436585.1 uncultured Halioglobus sp.
TCCGGCTCGATGCGGGCGAACACGAGTTGGTCATCCCGCAGGGTTTCGAGCAGCGGTTCCCATCTCATGTTCTCGAGCTGACTTCCCTCGATAACCCGCGGGCGATGGACGATTCCGAGGAATTTAGCGATATAGGCTACGGTATCGGCCTTGTCGCCGCTCATTACCACGATACGGATGCCGGCACTGCGACAGGCGGCCACCGCGTCGGGTACTTCCGGCCGCGGCGGATCGACCATTGCCACCAGGCCGACAAATACCATGTCATGCTCACTCTCATTCGGGGCTTCCACCACTTTTGATGCCAGGGCGAGCACCCGCAATCCCTGCGTGGCGTAGTGCGTAGCCTGGCTTTCCAGTCGCGCCCGGTCGTCGCTTCCCAACTTTCGAACAAGCCCCTCGCTGTGGACATGGCTACAGCGATCGATGATCACCTCGGGCGCACCCTTGACTGTCATATAGAGCGCGCCTCCCGGAGTACGGTACGTGGCACTCATTGACTTTAGTTGCGCGTCGAAGGGGCGGTTGTGGACCTGTGCAAAGCGCTGCCGGATCCCGCCATAGCCGCCGTGTTCGTCCACAAATTCCGCAAGGGCCAGCTCGGTGGGATCGCCGTGAAAGCCGTGATGCTCACCATTGTCGGAGCGCGTTGTGATTACCTCGTTGCACAACGCCATGACCTCTGCCGCACGAGGGCCGCCGGGATGTCGGTCAAAGTTTGCCGGGAGACGCAGGTCGATCTCGGCGAAGTCCAGGTAGAGCGATTCAACATGCAGTTTGTTGCGGGTCAGGGTACCGGTCTTGTCGGTGCAGATGACCGTGGTAGAGCCCAGGGTTTCCACTGACAGGATGTGCTTCACCAGTGCGTTGCGTCGGCCCATGCGTACCGACGCCTGTGTAAGCGCGAGGGTTACCGTTGGCAGCATCCCTTCGGGTACATTGGCGACGATAATGCCGATGGCGAAGATGAGATTGGTCCAGAAAGGGTTGCCGATCAGGAAACCTGCCAGGAAGAACACAAATCCGACGCCGAGTGCGATGCGGGTAATACGCCGCACAAAGAACGCCAGTTCCTTCTGCATCGGTGTCAGGTCCTGGGTTACACCCTCAGAGAGCTCGGAAATTGAACCAATGGTGGTGGCCCGCCCGGTGCGGGTCGCTATGACGCGGGCGCTGCCCCTGAGCACCGTCGAACCGGAGCTGACTATGTTCTCCGGCGCAACCTTGCTCTGCAGGGTATTCTTGATGACTGGCTCCGACTCTCCGCTTATGACGGATTCATCAATGAGTAGTTCGTCGCCGTCCAGCAGCACGCCATCGACGGAAATCTTGTCTCCTTCCTGCAGAAACAGGATGTCCCCCGGAACCACCTCCTTCGCGTCCAACACCTGTTTCGCTCCGGCACGCTGCAGCACAACCTCGCGCGGAATGTATTCGAGAAAGGAGAGCATCAGCTTCTCGACTTTATAGTTCTGCTGGAATGAAACCAGGGCGTTCAACAGAACGACAACAAGCAGGGCCGCGCCGATCAGTCGGTAGCCTTCGCCCGGGCTAAGGTAATCGGCGATCAGGGCGAGGCTGGCGGCGGCCATCAAAAGCAAAGGGAACAGCGCCGTGAATTCCTTTATCAGCATGCGCAATGGAGAGCTTGTGCGATGGAAGCGTATCTGGTTCAAGCCGTAGCGCTGCAGCGCAGCCGCCGCCGCCTGCTGGCCCAGACCCTGCTCCGTGCTGGCCAGCAGGCACAAGAGCTCGCTTCTGGCCAAGCCAAGGATATCAGTCACAGGTAGTTCTAGACCTCGAACTCCGAATCAGGGTCGAAAGACTGACTGTCTGTGCTTGACCAAACAACAGCAGTTCGCCATCCACAGGATCAGATCGTTCACAGCGTCCCCGGCGGAGGCGGAGGAAAGGCGAGGCCGTCGGTTACTGCGGCAGGGCTGTCAGCCATCGCGGCCGCGTAGATCGAATTGCCCACCGGCGAAAATGCAATCCAGCGCGCAAGCAGCAATACTCCAATAAGCACGCATATGCCCCAAAGCCAGGCCCGGTGCGGACGGCCCAGCACGCGCCAGTCCCGAATCATGCCCGCAAACGGAAATATCAGAGCCAGCAAGCAGGCAGATTCGAACGCGTAGGGCATCAGGAGGGGCATGGGAATCAGACGCCCGAATCCGGGGCCCATCAGCATGACAAACGCGCCAACCTGAAGACGCGCGTGCCAATCGGTCTGCTTGCGCAGGACAATCGCCGCGCCCAGAAGCGCCATGAAGCCGACGACAGTCAGGGGATTTGCGATCAAAAAATGCTGCGGCTGGAAGAAGAACGGTACGCGCCCGGTCTGCACGGCAGCGATGGTCACCAGCGTGCCGATAACCAGAATGCCGAATGCCCAGACGACAGCAAGCCGTCCGAGCCGACGGTGCATGGCGACATTTCCGCCGGTGGCAAGCCAGGTCTGCGCCAACATAATGGCCAACCAACCCATGAAAACGACAGCGTGGAGATGAACAATCGGGGGTGCGTTGAAGCTTGAGCGCCCCATGGCGAGCTGGAACATGAACGCGCAGACGAGCATGATGGCCATGAGGGTGATACAGGCCCTGAAGAACCGACTGTCTTCAGCTGCAAGACCGTCGATCGTCGCACTGGTCATGAATTCACCCCCCATATTGTCTGCCTGAGGAAATTTGCCTGGGCGCTGACATGGCGAAAAGTATAATCAGACGTGTCGCCACTTTGCACTGTATTCCTGAATAGGTCGGTGCTGTTGAGCCATTCGGCCGCGCTCTGCCGTGGATTCAGACCATGGCTGGCGTGGCTGCCGTGGCGGCTTGACCCGTTCTCGCCCAGCGATTGGCGCGGAAAAACGTGCCGTAGTCGTTGAAACGGACACCGTGTGCGCGCAGGATGGAATAAACCTCGCGGGCCGTGAGCTGGCGGATGTAGAAGGGGTCGCGCACCACGAAGTGGTGGATCGCGTGGGTAGCCCCGAAGTTGAAACAGAACAGGTGCAACGGTGCGAGCCACCAGGCTGTCCAGACCTGGGTTTGCTGGATTACGTTACCCGGCTCTACATCACCGTAGTAGTGCATATTGCTGCTGACAAAATGCAGGCAGAAAACGCGCAGTACATTCGGCAACAGAAGCGTTACGGCGAGAAAATTGGCGACACCCAGGGCCGGCTGAAGTGGCTGCGGCAACACAAACTCGTAGCCAAATACAGGCAGCGAAAAGCTAAGGGTGTAGTATGCGATAAGCGCGTACCAAAGCGCATAATGCATGAAGCCCAGCGGGAAATATCCAAAAAGATTTTCGTAAAAAATTGCTTTCTTTTCTTCAGGCGTCGCATTTTGCTGTGCGTTGATGAAAGCCCGCAACATCTGGAAGATGGCTATCGGGCGCAGTACTATCGCCAGCATGTGATCGCCAGTCATCAGCAAGCGCCTGATACCCCACCTTTCGCCGTTGGTGATAGCGCGTTCCTCCAGGTCACTCTCGGTGCCGGAAAGTTTGTGGTGATGCAGATGCAGCCGGCGCCGAACCCATGGGCTGATTGTGCTCGGCCGGAACAGCCACACGCCGCCCATCATCAGGTTGTGCAGGAAGGCGTTCCTGCGGAAGTACATCGAGTGGATCAGGTCATGCTCTATTTCGTGCAGCAGCGACATGAAAAATGCGGCGATGACGATTGTGGCCCATGCCGGCAGAAGACCGAAGCCGTAAGCCGTGGCTGTGCCGATGATGGCGAGACAACTGCCGAGAAAAATGGTGAAGCCGATGGCGTTGGTGTGGCTGGCGATCCAGGGGTTGCGGGCTCGGAAGGCATCCCCCACCGCGAGAATCTCTTTCTGCACTAGTTTCGCTTGGTTGAAGCCGTCCATGGCCGGTGTCTGTGCCGCCGTTTCACCATTGCCGGGGATTTCGGTGATCGCCATACTGATGCCCTCCGTAAATTGACGGGGCTCTGTGCGGTTGTCAGGATCTGGCTAGTTTCGAACATGGAGTATATTAGGTATAAGGGGGATGTCCATAGTCGTCTATTTGGGCCCGTGCCCCTACCCCTGGTCAGAGCAGAGGGAGTTGCTTATGGCTCCATGTTGCCCTTGTACAGTAAGTATGCTTCTTCCGCCTGCAGAGAACTTGCTCTTGACAGGCAGTTATTGGTTTGCAGCTCATGCATTTGTAGCTGGCTTTCCCGCGCCATTTTGAGCTCGCGCAGGATGCTGCTTTCATAATTGTAATCGATGGGTACCGGTGTTTGTTCACATACGCGCCGGTTTTCTTTGGTAGCCGATGCATTCCCCTTTTTGCAAGCCTTCAGCTCGCTGCCGGTAAGTCCTTCACAGCTAACGGATTTTTCTGGTACGGAAACAGGCACTATCTGGCAAGCCTCATAAACGCGATACCCGGTCGCCAATAAATTCTGCTTCTCCGTTATCTGTGCGTTGAGGTCGGCCAGAGACCGCTTCCTCTGGCGATATCCAATGGTAGCGCTGCAAACATTCTCGGCCCGTTCAGCAGGGCTCATCGCATGGAAGTCATCCATAGTTGTGCAGGAAATGAGCAGGAGTAGTGCAATGGCAGAGAACGTCCTATTCATCTTGCTTCTCAGGCACATATGTAAAACCAGTTGGAAGTGGCAGGTCGAAAGAGTACGGTCGTGAAGCGACCTGGTTCGATTCCTACGCTATACCGTTTACCCGCCCTGAGTCTATGGCCGAGGTGTGCGCCAGGCGACCTTGTAAGTCGATAATCAACAATTGACCGACCAGTGGGCTTTGCTCTAGTCTCTCTCTAACGAACGTTAGGTAGAGAGCGCCGTGCCACGTCCACCAACCCGCGCTGCCCGCGCCAAGGTTTCCCCTGCTCGCCCCACCAGCCCTATCGCGCCGGGCGCTGCCGTTCCTGCATCTACCGGGCCACCCGACGTCGCCACCCGCGATCGCGTGCTGGCGGAGGCTGTGGTGCTGTTCGCGGCGCGGGGATTCGACGGGGTGTCGGTGCGCGACCTGGCACAGCGCGTCGGCATCAGCGCCCCCACGCTCTACCATCATTTCCCCGACAAACAGTCGCTCTACGTGGCCGCGGTGGAGCGCGCTTTCGCCGCCCACAAGCAGGGTATCGTGACGGCACTGGCCCGTGACA
>CAYTDW010000242.1:0-5132 GCA_964436585.1 uncultured Halioglobus sp.
CCCCACCGCAAGGCGCGGGATTATTTGGTGGGGGTTTACACCTTACAGGCCATCTCTCAGGAATGGTTTGAGAAGCAGGCAGGTGCCTGGGCCGAATCCACCAGGAAGAAGCGTCGCGCCCTGCTGGATAACGACCTGCTTCCCTGGCTCGGGAAATCACCGGTAAGCGACCTGGAGACAATCGACCTCCTTTCCACCCTACAGCGCATCGAAGACCGCGGCGCCCTGGAGACTGCCCACAACGCCCGACAAGTGCTCGGCCAAGTCTTCCGCTACGCCAAGCAGACCCGCCGCGTATCCGAGAATCCGGCCCTGGACCTCAAGGGCGCCCTGAAGCCCAAGGTCACCACCCACCACGCAGCCATCACCGACCCTGCGGAATTCGGCAAGTTGCTGCGGGCCATCGACGGCTACGAGGGAACCCACGTTGTCCGCAGCTTGCTCAAACTTTGCCCGCTCCTGTTCCAGCGCCCCGGGGAGATGATCTCGATGCAATGGTCGGAGATCGACTGGAGACAATCCCTGTGGCGCCTGCCAGCCGACAAGATGAAAACGCGCCAGGCTCATGACGTACCGCTGAGCACCCAGGCAATATCCATCCTGAAAGACCTCGAACCGCTCACCGGTAATCTCCCCTACGTGTTTCCCAACACCCGGCGGCGCAAACACCACGCCAGTCCGGCAACCATCAACAGCGCCCTGCAGAAGCTGGGCTACGACACGAAGAAGGTGCACTGCGCCCACGGGTTTCGCGCCTCGGCCCGCACGCTGCTCGACGAGCAGCTCGAATACCGCCTCGAATGGATTGAGCAGCAGCTCGCCCACCAGGTACGCGATACGCTGGGCCGCGCCTATAACCGCACCAAGCACTTGCCCCAACGGCACGAAATGATGCAGAGGTGGGCGAATTACCTCGACTCCCTTAAGTCTGCAGACGCCAAAACAAAGTAAAGCCTATCGATGTACCGAAGTAACACGCCTTTCAGAAGTTATACATATGAAACCTCAACAAGACTCGAACAGCCCGGATTCCACAAATAATAACTACGGCCTCTTCTCCCAAGCGATTCAAGAGCTGTCCAGATGGACATATCAGGACGCGAAGGAGGCTGACAAGGCGTGGGCGAGTTCTGGAGGAGCATTTCCGCCGCCTACAGCCCAATGGTTCATATGGAGACAGGAATTGCCCAGGCTGGAGCAGAGCTATAAGGATGGGGTGCATTTCTCTCTTTTAGTCGCAATTGCGAATTGCGCTCGTTTTCGCCTTCCGTTACCGGCTTGGTGCACGCGAGAATTCAGTGCTCGAATTTCACAAATTGAACAGTATCAAATTGGAAGTCTTGACGAGGCTTTCGGGACTCCACACCCAAAGGGCGCTCGAATTCATGACCGAAGAAATAAAGCAAGTTATAGAGCGCCTTGCGTGATGGAGGTACTGAGCCTTCGAGAATCGGACAAGGAGGTAAATCTAGACCAGGCGTTTGAGGCGGCCGCCTCCAAGTATCCCGTGGGCAAGAAGTTAATCGAAAAATGGTACTACGAATATATTAACCAGTACCCGATCACTGAAACTCTGACGAATACCGGAGTAATAAAGACTAAAACCGGTAAACCCCTATAGAAAACCGGATAGCCGAAATCTCCCTATGTAAATCACAAACTTCATAGGGAGACGATTTCGTACATAGTTATTAACGTTAGCCTCGCTTGCACCAACTAACCAGCATGAGGGCTAACATGACCTACATTGAAAAGCAGATGTACCAACAGCAATTGTTGGAACTCCCCCATACGGGCTTCCTCCGGGCCCGCCAAATTCACCCTTTTTTAGGCATTGGTCTGAGCACCTGGTGGCTCTGGGTCAAAGAGGGTCGAGCACCAAAGGGGCATCTCATAGGGAGCCGGACTCGGGTCTGGAGGGCTGAAGATATCCGCGCCTTGCTGGACGAGTTGTCGCAACAAGCCTAAAGCCACCCGGAAACGAAAGAAGCCCGCCCGGGCATGGGCAGACTTCTGTTGATACCCCGACACGCGAAATGTCCAAGGAGTACGTCGTGAATAGTACACGAGACCTGTTTGAAGCAGAAGCCGTAAAGGCCAGAGTAAACAAGCTGCTGGAGGAAAATTCGCTCGGACACCAGCAGCGTCGCATTCTGACGTTCCTGGTTGATCACCCCAACTCATACACCCACGAAATTCGCCAGGCTTGCTCGTCAGGTCACCCAACCCTGCGCATGCGGGAAATGGGGGATTTATTACTTGAGTACGGGCTCCGCATTACCGGCATGCCAGCGCCCAAGTCATATCGCAACAAATTTGACCAGTATAGCGCGGTGCACTTCTGGGCTGTCGAGCTTGCCTGATCCATGGCGAAGTTACAACATAGGGGAGTCACGCCAAAAGGTCGAAATGCAAGCACGAAAGGTTTTGCCGGTGTGCCGAGAGCGGTCATGAGGCACCCCGACTACATCGACCTGCCAGCGTGCGCGAAGGTTCTGCTATTCGAACTCGCTTTCCAGTACCGGGGACACAACAATGGGGACCTGCATATCGCTTGGTCGCTGATGAAGGACCGGGGGTTCAATTCCCCGGTCACCCTGAACAAGGCGAAGAAGGCGCTGCTTGCGGCAAACCTGATCGTCTGTACCAGGGAAGGCCAATTTATGAATCCCGGGGGAACCTGCTCGCTGTACGCGCTCACCTGGCTCCCGATCGACGAATGCAAAGGAAAACACCAACTCCAGCCAACGACTGTACCCATTCGGAGGTTTTAAAATTGCCAAGTACAAAGATTGTAGCCAGTCGCTACAGTTTATGTATGGAAAACCAGACGAACTTACCCAGAATCTTGAGAATTTTCGGCTTGTCGATACATTTTCTGAAGCGATAGGAGGAAGCGCCAGATTCAAAAACTGTACACCTTATTAATATACCAGGGGGTTACCTATCGAGAATGCAGGAGACCCTCGGGGCTGCCACTCGTCGGCATTGTATTATTGACCTGACCCGCCCGGGCAACGACCTTGGTTGACATATAGAGGTTGATAAATCACCAAAACTACCGCTTCATGGCGAAAACATAGCGGCGAATACTTGCCCTACGGATTGCCCTTCTGGCAACTCCGGGCAGCACAATAGACCGTAAAAATTGTCCACGGGGGTATCTTTGAATCAAATAAAACCTGGCCCGGACTTGGGCGAGCATTGGCGCGGCTGCCTCCTCGGCGGCGCGGTAGGCGATGCGCTCGGCGCCTCCGTCGAGTTCATGTCCCGGGCGGCGATACTGGAAAAGTTCGGTCCTGCCGGCATCACCCGCTACGCGCCCGCCTACGGACGCACCGGCGCGATAACCGACGACACCCAGATGACCCTCTTTACTGCCGAGGGCCTGCTGCGGGCACATGTACGCTCGCTCATGCGCGGCACGCTACCGGTCTACACCGGGGTCACCGCCCACGCCCTCCAGCGGTGGCTGATTACCCAGGCAGAGCGGTCATCAACTGGCCTGTACGTCAGCCAAGACGGCTGGCTTATCCAACACCGGGAACTGCACGACCGGCGGGCGCCGGGCATGACCTGCCTGTCCGCCCTGCGCGACATGCCCGACCTCTCCACCCCCGCCAACAACGACAGTAAGGGCTGTGGCGGAGTGATGCGCGTGGCCCCCGTCGGCATGTTTGCGGCCACTGCGCTGACCCATCTAGATGATGAGGACTTCGCGGCGTCGGTTTTCCGCCTCGGTACCGAGAACGCCGCGCTTACCCACGGTCACATTTCCGGACAACTACCGGCAGGAGTGCTCAGCCTGGCGATCGCCCTGATTTTGCGCGGCTCGAAGCTGGACAGCGCGCTCCTGGCCAGCCTCGAACTCCTCAAAGATCAACGGGATCACGAAGAGACTTCCGGTTTGCTTGAGAAGGCGATATCCCTGGCTGCAAATCGCCCGGCAGAGCCCGAGGCGCTGGCCTCGCTGGGCGAGGGCTGGGTGGCCGAGGAAGCGCTAGCAATGAGCGTCTACTGCGCACTCAGCACCAGCAGCTTCGAGGAGGGGGTGATTCTGGCGGTTAATCACGATGGCGATTCCGACTCTACAGGTGCCATCACCGGCAACCTGCTGGGCGCGGCCCTGGGTCTCGGCGCCATCCCGGAGCAACTTCTAGAGGGGCTGGAGTTGCGCGAGATTATCGAAGAAATCGCGGACGATCTCGCCACGGCTGGCCAGTGGCAGTTCTGCGAATACTCCACCGGCCCGGAAGTCGACTACTACTGGAACAAATACCCCGGCGGATGAGGCAGCCAATATGACACCAGGACAGGCCAGTGCCGGGGGCGCGTTGCTGGAGATAGATCGCCCCGCAGGCAGGCTTCGTTACATGGTCCATGTGTTGGACCTGCCCGGGCTTTCTCCCCGATTTTGCCACGATTTCTAGGCCAGAAAGCTGGACGCATAGGCGCTGGACACTCACTACTTTTCAATTCATCCAGGACGCTCTCCGGAGGACTCCATGGGTCTGCTTTGCCAAAACGCCGTCAAGTTCGCAATTTTCGCCCTCTCCCGTTGCCATGTCGCCCTACACTGCCCATCATTTGCATTAGGGGAAGACCGGAGAACGACAACTATGAGGCATGGAATCGCCCTGATACTGCTGGCCACCCTGGCCAGTACCACAAACGCCCAGACCCAGTTCTACAAATGTAAGGACAAATGGGGCCAGCCAATCTTCAGCCAGCGCCCCTGCGGCGAAAATGCGGAAACGGGAACCATCTCGGGGCCGGAGTCTACCGGTGGACCCGTAACGTCCACCCCAGCGGCCCCTCCGGCTGCCTCCGAAGGCCCCTCCGCCTGGGACAAGATAGAAGCCGCTAACGTCCTGCGGGAGGCCAACCGCGAAATCGACCGGCGCGAGGACCGGATAACCAGCCTTGAGAAGGAGCGCGACCAGAAGCTCGCCGAGCTCAAGAACAAGAAGCGCTACGCCAACAACAACCTCGCAGGCGCCACCTGGGAGGAGAGCATCTCCACCGAAATGCGGGCCATCACTGAACAGTATCAGTCCAAGATCGACTCTGATCGGCGCAAAATTGACCGCCTGCAAGAACAAGCTGACCGGGTTGCCGAAAGCCTTTAAGCT
>CAYTDW010000243.1:0-5117 GCA_964436585.1 uncultured Halioglobus sp.
AGTGAGCCTGGTAGTGCGCGGCCGGCATCCAGTTGAGGCGTGAGGTCCGCGCAAATTCCGGCAACCCCAGCGCGTAGCGGTGCATCAGCCCGCGGGCGAGGGGTTTCACGCTATCTATCATCCTGCGCCGCAACTGTCGGGAGGCGCCCTGGTTGGCGAGCGGAATCCGCCAGCTGTCCGTTTCTGCGAGCCGCGGAATGCCGTCTCCGGCCGCCTGCCAGTTGGCCCTTGGCGCCAGCATCGCCCTGCCTGTGTACTTGCGCAAAAGCAATTCGGGCAGCAGCGACATGCTGCTGACATCGGATTCGTTGGAGCCCATCCCATGCATCGAAAACAGCAGCAGTGTCACGTCGCCGAGCGCGCGCTGTAGCCGGGCGACCAGTTGATCCACCGCGCGATATACGGCCACCATGCCCGCCGCCGCCGCCGGCGCCGATGGCTCGGCGTGAAGCGGATGGGTGGGGTCGACTCCGTGCCAAAGGCCCTCGCTGGCCGAGTGTAACTCGCTGACCACCGCGATCCCGACACGCCACTGCGGAAGGCGTCGGCAGAAAAGCCACTCGATGATGTCGGCCCTCTTTGCCACCGCCTCGCTCAACATCTGTCCCATCGCCCTGCATTTTTCGGCCGAGGGCCAGGCGAACCCGTAAATCCAGTCGGGCGCCGGATAAGGGCCAAAGCCCGCCAGCAGTTCGTCGAGCAGTGTCGGCGGCTGTCCCGCCGGCGACGTCCCCGGGTCGTGCGCGCCCCAGGATACGACGCCCTGCACCCGCGGATCCCCGTGCAGCCTGAAATAGGGGACATCGAACACGACCGTGCCGGCATCGAGATGCCGGGTAAACGGATCGAAGCGTACGTCTTCCTGCCAGGCCCGGTAGTGGTCTCGGTCGAAGTGGACCGCGGACCAGCGGTTACCGGCCTCGGGTGAGAGCCCGGAGCTGAAATGTTCGAAGGCCAGACCCGTGCGTTTCGCGCTGCCATGATCGAGCGCGAAACACGCGCTGTTGGCCCTGATCCGGGCCAGGCACGGCAGCTCCCCCCGGGCCATCAGCCGTTCGGCGTACACCGGGTCGTAGCCGTCCAGGCCGACGATAAACACTCTGTCCGCGGTGTCCACGCAGCTATTCCGGGTTCCCGGCGACGACCTGCCGGGGGTGGTATTTATGGGCGATATATCCGGCCACATAGAACACGTAAAGCGGCAGTGCCAGCGCCGTGGACCAATGGACCCCCGGTGAGTTGGTCGGCTGGGGCTTGCCTCCCTTCATGGCCCGAGACGCCCCCGCGGCGTGAATGCGCCTGATCAACCAGCGATAGCTGGCACGCGCTTTATCGATGCGATGGATGACCAATGCTCGCCCATCGTAGACGATGCCCATGCCCGCCCTGCCGACGCGCTGGCACAGCTCCATTTCCTCGCCGCCCATCAGTGTTCCGGGCGTGCGCCCAAAGTTTTCGTCGAAGCGGGCCAGGCCGCTGCCCAGCACCGTGGTATTGATCCCGAAGTTGCAGCCCACCACTTTCGAGGTTTCCCGCTGACCCGGACCCAGATCGAGCAGCGAGTACAGATCCATGATCAATCCGCAGCGCGCGACCAGCGGCGGACGACACTGCCAGTCAGGAAGGATGCGCCCCCCGGCTACGGCGGCGCCCGATGCGAGGGTCTCGCTCAGGTAGTGCGCCCAGTAGGCATCGGGCCGTACGTCCGGTTCAGTAAAAAGCAGCAGCCCGGTCTGGCACAGGGCGATGGCCCTGTTTCTCGCTCGGGAAATGCCACAGGCGGGCAGGGTGGAGTAGTGGAAGCAGATCTCGCCTTTGGGGCTATCGGCGCAATAGTCCGCCACGGTCGGGGAGTGCCGCTGGTCGATAACCAGCACCGCAGCCCGGACCTTGCGCTGCCCGGCAAGGGAGTGCAGGGCCCCGAGCAGCTGTGCGTCGCTCTCGTCGTGCCGTGTAATGGCGATGGTAAGGCTGTCGATTGAGGTCGCTCGGGGATTGTTCAGGTCAGCGCCGGTCAGAGAGGTCATCAGCAGTCCTCAATCGACCCGCTTTTCGCCCTGGACAGCCCGTGTCGAATGATGCGTACCATCACCCTCACGATGGCGAAGATCAGGGGGGCGGCGATACTGAACGTTATCTTGTTTAAATTTTCTTCGCATATTCACACCCCGTTTTGGTTGGATTCTTCGCTGGATATTATACTTTCCCGTAGGCCTTACCTGGTAATCCCCCATAGCCCTGTTATTGTCTGCTGCCGGATTTCGGGGCAAAGTGGAAATCCTTATTCAGGACGGGCGCGGCGACAGCGCGAAGGAGTCAGGCGATGCCAAAATTCAGCAGGCGGGAACTGGAACAGGCACTGGAAATATTCAATGAAAAGCGCGACGCCTCCTCCCGTACCGGGGATTGGTCCATCTGGGCGTCCCTGTTCACCGAGGATGCGGACTATGTGGAACATGCCTACGGCGAGTTCAAGGGCAGGGCGGCCATTGAACAATGGATCACCGGGGTGATGGCACTGTTTCCGCACATGCGCTTCCCCCAATCCTGGGTGGTGTTTGATGAGGACACCGGAACGATCACCATGGAGGTGATCAACCTGCTCGATCATCCCACCCAGGCCGGCCATGAGGGCTTCGGTTTTCCCAACTGGACCCGGCTTACCTACGCCGGGAACGGGCTCTTTTCCAGGGAGGAGGATATCTATAACCCGGCCAGAGATGGCGCCAGGGTGATCAAGGCCTGGCTGGCGGCCGGGGGTAAATTCGCCAGCAAGGAAAAGGTGGCGATCAAGCATTCCTAGGCCGGGGCCCGCCCCGCCATTGGTCCCCGCCGGAGTTCCCTGATGACGACTGTTGTGATGCGTTTCGATTTCCGCTGCCCGCCGGGCAATGCGACGCCAGCGGAGGAACTGTATCGGACGGCGCTGGAGATGGCCGCCTACGCCGACAGCAGGGGGGTCGATGTCATCGGTCTGTCGGAGCACCACAGTACCGACGATGGTTACCTCAGTGCGCCCCTGACCGTGGCGACGGCGATGGCGGTCTGCACCAGCCGGGCGATGATAAGCATCGCGGCCCTGCTGGTACCCCTGTATGACCCCATCAAGCTGGCGGAGGACCTGGCGGTACTCGATATCATCGCCCGCGGCAGGCTGATGGTTATTGCCGGTATCGGCTACCGGGAGCAGGAATATCACGCCCTGGGCAGGGACTGGGCGCGGCGCGGCAAGCAGCTGGAACAGAGCCTCGACATCCTGCGGCAGGCCTGGCGGGGTGAGCCTTTCGACTACCGGGGGCAGCTGATAACCGTATTGCCGCGCCCCTGCAGCCGGCCTCATCCCCTGATAGCCGTGGGGGGCAACAGCGTCATCGCGGCGCGGCGCGCGGCGCGCCTGCAACTGCCCTTTTTTCCCGGTATCGACGACCAGTCCCTGGTGGACGCCTACAACGAGGAATGTCGCCGCCGGTCTTACGCCGGTGGCTTTGTCATGCTGCCCAATTATCCCTCCACGACGTATATCGCCGAGGATGTCGAGGCCGGCTGGCGCGAGTTAGGCGAGTATATGTTGTACGACGCGCTGGCCTATGGCGCCTGGCGCCACGACACCCGGCGCGCGTATGCAGAATCTTTCGCCCGGGACCTGGCCAGCCTGCGCGCAGAGGGCAAGTACCGGGTCCTGAGCCCGGCACAGGCGGTGGCGGTGATCCGCCAGAGCGGTTCGCTGCACCTGTCGCCGCTGGTCGGCGGCTGCCCGCCGGCGCTGGGCTGGAAGAGCCTGCGGCTGTTTACGGAGCAGGTTGCGCCGCATATCCGCAGCCAGGAGGAAGCAAAGGCATGAACAAGCGCACGCGACTGGGCCTTGTGCGCCACGGCCAGACCCACGCCAATATCGACCAGGTCTGGCACGGACAAACCGACACCGCCCTCACCGAGCAGGGCCAGCGCCAGGCCAGGCTGCTGGGTCGGCACTTTCATCATTACATGGAGCCCGAGGTGGTGTATGCGAGCCCGCTGCAGCGGGCCCGCCTGACCGCCGAGGCCATCGCTGGGCAGTTCGGTATTCCCGTCAGGCTGGACCCCCGCTTGATGGAGTTCAACCTCGGCGACTGGGAGGGGGCTACATTTGAGTCGCTGCGGGGCGCTGGCAACATCATGCAGCAACTGGTCCGGAACCCGGATTTTACCGCCCCCAACGGCGAGTCGCAGAACCTGGTCAAGAAGCGCATGGTCGAGGCGATAGAAGAGATTACCCACCGGCACCCGCAACAGAACATCGTCATCGTCGCCCACGGTGTGTCCATCGGGATTGCGCTGTCACACCTGATCGACGGTGACACCACCCGGTGGCCGCAATACAGCAAGGCAAATACCGCGTTCTCCGAGCTGTGCCTGAGCACCAGGACACTGCTCAGTTACAACAAAACCGATCACCTCGAAGCCGGTGAGCACGGATGAAAGCCGGCAGATACCGACACTTCAAGGGCGGTGAGTACCAGGTCCAGGGCGTGGCCAGGCACTCCGAGACCGGCGAGCTGCTGGTGGTGTACACGCCCCTGTACGGCGAGGGTGGCCTCTGGGTTCGCCCCCTCGAGATGTTCCAGCAATCGGTGCTGCACGAGGGGCGCGAGCAGCCCCGCTTTGCTTATGTGGGGCCGTAGGGGGGACATGTAATAGTCCGCGGCAGCGTGGCGGATTTGCCCCTGATCTCGCGCCCAACAAAATCGGTAATCCTTACTCCCGCCTGATCAACCCATCCACCGCCATCCCGTCATCCATCCTCTCCCCACACCAGTACGGCACCCCCGTCCGCGCCCCAATCTCCACCCGCTCGCGCCAGTTACCCGTGGTGAGCGCAAACACGTTTCCGCGGAAACGTGTATCGGGGCCGCTGGGAATGCGCTTGCCGTTCGGCGCGGTGAATACTGGCTCGCCGCCCACAGGCATTGCCAGGCCGTACCCGCCTTCGTGCACCATGCGGTGATGGTGGCGGCACAGTAACAGCAGGTTGTCGAGTCTGGTCTCGCCGCCGTCGGCCCAGTGGTGGATGTGGTGTGCGTCCACATAATGCCGCGCGGTGCAGCCGGGGAAACGGCAGCCGCCGTCGCGGCGCTCTA
>CAYTDW010000244.1:0-5088 GCA_964436585.1 uncultured Halioglobus sp.
GTGACTCCCGCGGCATTCGAGTCAGCCCAGTACAGGCCAAGCCCCGCGCCGGATCGTGCGCTCACCAGCAGGCGGTCGGCCTTGCGCGCGTCCTGCACATACCAGGCTGTGCCATTGAGCTTGCCCCCGGCACAGCTGACATCGGTAGCGCCGGGCGACCAGCAACCACTGCGATTGGTGATTGCCAGGCTGGCGCTTTTGCCCTCAGCGATCTCTGCCAGGGCCGCTGCGCCGCCGGCGCAGGCCGCCAGCACATAGGTGGCATTGATGGTGCCCAGCAGCGGGCAGGGAAAAGCGGCGCGGCCCAGTTCCTCCGCGAGACCCGCCACGGCCACCGCCGGCATGCCCACGCCGCCGCAGGCTTCGGGAACCGCCAGCATGGTCCAGCCCAGGTCAACCATCTGCTGCCAGAGTTCGCGGTCCCACAGGCACTGGCTGCAGCGTTCGGGACGGTGATCACCTGCCACCAGCGCATGCAGGCGGGAGGTGGGGAACTTGTCGGTAAAGAACTTGCGGGCAGAGGCCTTCAGCAGGGCCGCCTCCTCGCCAAAGCCAAAATTATCCGGTTGCGCCATGGCGGTCTCCCTACTTTGATTTCGCCAGGCCGAGCACTCGCTCACCCAGGATATTGCGCTGCACTTCGCTGGTGCCGGCGGCGATCGTCATGCCGTAGGAGTTCATGTAGGCCAGCTGCCACTGGCCACCCGCCGGCGCGTTGCCATCCTCGAGATAGAGCGAGGCACTGGCCCCTGCGACCTCCAGGGCGAGGGCGGCGGTATTCTGGTTGATCTCACTGGCAAGCAGCTTGTTCTGCAGTGGCAGTCGCATCGGATGGTCCTGCAGGGCCGGCACCCGCGCGCGGCGCTGGTTCTGCGCCAGTCCCACCTCGCTGATGAGCTGTTGCATCATGCGGTCGCGCAGCAGCGGGTCCTCGGCAGCGGACCGGCCGTCGCGCTCGACGCCGCGGGCGAACTCGACCAGGTTGTGCGCGGTGGTGGCGTGGCTCCCCTTGTTCTGCAGGCCGCCTGCCCGGGGGGTCTGCAGCTCCCCTGCCCCACGCTCGTGCAACAGCGTGGTCATTGCAACCTGCCAGCCCTTGCCGAGTTCGTCCAGGCGAAAACTGTCCTCCACTTCCAGGTTGTCAAATATCACCTCGTTGAAGCCGGTCTCGCCGGTGATCTTGATCAGCGGGCGCACGGTCACGCCCCGGCCCAGCGCGGAGCGTATGGGCACGACAAAATAGGACAGCCCGTCATACTTGTGGGACTTGTCGGTGCGCAGCAGCAGGATCATCCATTCGGCGAAATGGGCGAGGGAGGTCCATACCTTGTGGCCATTGATCACCCAGCGGTCGCCCTTGCGCACGGCGAATGTCTGCACACTGGCGAGGTCCGACCCCGCACCGGGCTCGCTGAAACCCTGGCACCAGATATCCTCTCCCGAAAACAGGCGCGGCAGCAGGCGCTGCTTCAACGCCTCCTGGCCGTGGTAGAAGACGGTGGGAGCAGCCATGCCCAGGCCGATGATATTGGGAAAGTAGGGAGTGCGGGCGGCGAGCATCTCCTCGTTGGCGATGCGCTGGCAGTCCTTGCGGCCGCCGCCGCCCACCGCGCGTGGATAGTCACAACCCACCATGCCCGCGTCGTAGGCCGACTTCTGCCAGGCCTGCAGGTAGCCCAGCTGCTCCGTGGTCATGATCTCCAGGGCACTCAGGGGTAGCCGCACCGTCGGGTCCGGCGGGCGGTTCGCCGCCAGCCAGCTGCGACAATGCTGGCGAAATTCCGCCTGTTCGGGGCTATCCTTGCCGGCGCTTTGAGCCATGGTGTTCTGTTCCTTTCAGTAATGTGGGGGCTTCTCATCCAGCGGCGCGTTCGTTCCGCCTGCGTGGCCCTGTTCGTCCTGGCGTTGCTTGAGCAGCTGCATCTGGCGACGCAGCACCAGGATCTCCTGTTGCTGCGCTGCCAGCGCCTGGTTGAGTTGCCGCACGGTGTCCTCCTGGTAGGCCAGCTGGGTCTGCACATCGACCAGTTGTTGTTGCAGCTCCTCGATAGTCCCCAAGCCTGGTTCTCCCGTCGCCGTCGCTGTTCTCGTTGGCTGTTTTAGTAGGGTCAGCGGCATAATATACTGTCGACCTCACCGAAAGACACGGCCCCATCATGAACAAGCCCAAAAACAGCCGGCTGGTTTACTCTACCGACGCGGGCCGCCTGTGCCCCCAGTGCCTGCGCCCGGTGGCGGGCTGCGTTTGCGGCAGGGACCGTCCCGCCGCCGTGGGCGATGGCATCGTGCGCCTGCATCGGGAAACCAAGGGCCGCGGCGGCAAGGCTGTCACCCTGATAAAGGGTCTCGCACTGCCGGAGGCGCAAATGCGGGAACTCACCCGCGCCCTGAAGCAGAAATGCGGTGTGGGCGGCGCGCTGAAGGCCGACCACATCGAAATCCAGGGTGACCAGCGCCCGGCTATCAAGCTGGAACTCGAAAAGCTCGGCTTCACGGTGAAAATCGCTGGCGGATAAGGCCTACAGGTCGTAGCCGCGCTCGTCGTGCAGTACCAGGTCGAGGCCCTGGGTTTCCTGGTCACCGTCGACCCGCAGGCCCACCAGCGCACCCACCAGCTTGAGCAGGATAAACGTGACCACGGCAGTGTAGACCAGGGTCGCTACCACGCCGGTCGCCTGCACCTGCAACTGGCCGCCCATGCTGGAAATTCCACTGGAGAACCCATTGCCGCTGAAGATGCCCAGTTGGTCAGACGCAAAGACGCCCACCAGCAGGGTGCCGAGCATGCCGCCCACGCCGTGGACAGGAAACACATCGAGGCTGTCATCAACCCGCAACTTGTTCTTGAGATACATGGTGGCGAAGTAACAGACCGTGCCCGCGGTCAGGCCGATCAGCACCGCCGCGGCCGGCCCCACCGAACCCGAGGCCGGGGTGATGGTGCCAAGGCCCGCCACCATGCCAGTCACGGTGCCCAGCATTGAGGGCTTGCCGTGGCGCAGCCATTCCATCGTCATCCAGGCCAGGGCCCCGGCCGAGGCCGAGAGATGGGTAACCAGCATGGCCATGGCGGCACTGCCGTTGGCGGCCACCGCGGAACCCGCGTTGAATCCGAACCAGCCCACCCACAGCATACCGGCACCGGCCACCGTGAGTGTCAGGTTATGCGGTGGCATCGCCACCGTGCCGAAGCCCCGCCGCGGCCCTATCACCAGCGCCGCGACCAGGGCAGCGACTGCCGCGGTGATATGCACCACGGTGCCACCGGCAAAATCCTGCAAGCCCATGGCGCCCAGCCAGCCACCACCCCACACCCAGTGGCAGACCGGGGAGTACACCAGAATCAACCACAGGGTGCTGAACAGCAGCATGGCGGAAAATCGCATGCGTTCGGCGAACGCACCCACGATCAGCGCCGGGGTGATAATCGCGAACGTCATCTGGAAGATGGCGAACAGGGTTGCGGGCACCGTGCCCTTCACCGTATCGATAGCGATACTGGCAAAGAACATATTGCCGAAATCCCCAATCCACTTGCCCTGCTCCACGCCATCGCTGCCGAAGGCGATGGTGTATCCCAGCGCAAACCAGACCAGCGACATCAGGCAGGTCAGGGCAAAGCACTGCATCAGTACAGACAGCACGTTTTTCGAACGTACCAGGCCGGCATAAAACAGCGACAAGCCCGGGATGGTCATGAACAGCACCAGGGCGGTGGACGTGAGAATCCACGCCGTGTCGGCCCCGTTCAGTTCCTGGGCGCTGGCGCCAGGGGACACCAGCATGCTGGTTCCAAGAAGTGCCAAAGTTCCAATTGATTTCATGCGCGTTTCCTTTATGCCGAGACGTTTACGTCAGTCTTATTGGTGGGGCAGCCGCAGAGATTAAACGATTGCGGCGTGTTGATGAAGCTAGAGGTTGACCCAACTGTTGAGGGCGCGCAAGCGGAACCGCTTGCCCTGGTATTCCAGCACCACCGAATCGGGAAGAATTTGCTCCACCCGGACGCCGTTGACCGAGCCCCCCTGGCGCAGAGTCTTGCCGTTGAGCACGACGCTGGCGCTGGCGGGGTCACCGGAGTAGTCATGGCGCAGGTACATGATGGTGGGAATGGCATCCTTGGTGTGCTGGGACTGGGCCGACAGGAAGGGCACGTCGCTGTCGGACAACTGTGCGTCCGCCAGCTCTTCCCGGGCCTCCTGTACCAGTTGATCTATATCGATCGCCTCCTCCTCGCGCGCGGGCGCGACGCGCCCGGCAGGAGCGGGTTGCCGCAGCGCCGACGACTGGGGCTCAGGCTCCGGGGCTTGCTCCTGCTGGCGGTAGAGCTCTGCCACACTGGCATCGACCGGGGCCCGTTGCCGTAGCTCCGGCGTCGGGTCGCGGTCGGGCAGGCGCTCTGCTACGGGGGCGGGATCAGCGGGCCGCGGTAGCGAGGCGGCTGTCGCTACCGGCTGCGAGGGTGCCGATGCAGGTGATACGGGCGGCGTGGCAGCTGCCGGAGTGGTTTCCACGGTGGGGGCAACCGGCGCCGCTGCCGGCTGCGGCGCCCGCTCGAACAATAACCAGCCGATTGCCAGCACGGATAACGCCAGGGCGCCCACCAGCACCCAGGGCAGCCAGCTCATGTCAATGGTGCTGCCCTCGACCGGGTGGACGCTGGACAGGCCGGGCACCTGCTCGCCCTCCTGGCGGGAGCGGTTCAGTGCGTCAAGAATCAACGACATATGGGGGTCACCTGATTGATCAACCGTCGCCACCCGGCGCCAGCAGCGAACGGGCCGCGGTAGCCGTGGGGTCGATGCCCAGCGCTTCGTTCAGCTTGAGCAGGGTCTGCAGGCCCACCACGGCGTCATCCTCCAGGCCGTGCTCGCGCTGGAACAGGCGCACTCGTGTCTCCAGCGCGGGACTGAAGCGGTTGCCGGCCAGGGCCTGCTGCTGCCCGTCAAGGCGCGCGAAGAGTGCAGCCACCTGGGCCACCACCGGGCTGTCATCCCCCAGGCCGAGGGGGCCTGAAAAACCCTCGGGCGGGTGCCACAGGAGGCGGTAGCCCCCACTCCAGGAGGTCCCCAGGTCCCCGGGTTCCAC
>CAYTDW010000245.1:0-5087 GCA_964436585.1 uncultured Halioglobus sp.
GGGCCCAGGGTCAGCCAACCGCTGGCCAGCACCCGCGTAACCGCCGCGGTTTCCTCGTCCCCCACCTCGGGGCGCGCCAGCGGAATCATCGGTTCAGGCGCCGGCACGGGTCGGTTCCTGCCAGGGCGCCACCACTTCGGCTGCGAGCAATTCGGCGGGGGATTCCGACCGGCTGCGGTACCACTCGATGAGCCGCGCCAGCCCCGCGCCGAAGTCCGTGTCCGGCAGCGGGCCGAGCAAATCCCGGGCGAGGTCGGTAGCGGCCAGCAGCCGGGGAAGATCACCGGGGCGCGGCGGCAGATGGCGCAGGCTGATCGCCCGGCCCGTCGCCCGCCCCACTGTATCGGCCAGTGCCAGGATGCTGGTCTCCCGGCCGCTGCCGAGGTTGACCACCCGGCCGATGGCCGCCGGGGTCGCCGTCAGCCGCAGCAGCATCTGCGCCAGGTCGTCGACGAAGGTGAAATCCCGGGTCTGGCGGCCGTCGCCGAACACCAGCAGGGGCTGTCCCGCCAGCGCCCGCAACAGGAACTTCGGCAGCACCTCGCCGCTGTCGCCCTCGTGATGGCAGCGCGGTCCGTAGGCGTTGAAGGGCCGGGCGATCACCACCGGCAGACCCCACGTGACATGGGCCGCATAGGCGTAGGCCTCCCCCGCCAGCTTGGAGGCGCCGTAGGCGGTGGTCGGCCGGGTGGCCACGGCCTCGTCGATGGGCACCCGCTCGGCGCGACCGTACACTTCCGAACTGGACACGTGGACGAAGCAGCGGGGCCGGGCCTGCGCGGCGGCTTCCAGCAGTGCCAGCGTGCCGCCGGCATTGACCGAGTGCGTGGTCAGCGGGTCGCGCAGGCTGAAGCGCAGGTTGCGGCAGGCCAGGTGAAAAACGGTGTCGCACGCCGCCAGGGCGCCGGCATAGGTCGACGGTTCGCGCACGTCGCCCCGGAGGATGCGCAGGCGCGGACTGTCGCCGCGGCTTTCGGGGAGGTCGAGGTTGGCGCTGCACCCGGTCACGAAATCGTCGAGCACCGTCACCGCGGCGCCCTCCGCCAGCAGGGCCCGCACCAGGGCGGAACCGACAAAGCCCGCGCCCCCGGTCACAAACGCGTTCTGCACAGGCCCTGCTCCATGGGATTGGTAAGACATCTGTCAGGTGAACCTCAATCCAGCCACCAGTGGAAGGTGGCTTCCCGCAGCGTCTCGCGGAAACCGTACCGCTGCCACGCAGCCATCACGCGAGTATTGCCCAGTTGGGTAGAGGAGCGCCAGCGCCGGGCGCCCCGGGCGCGCGCCCAGTCCAGGCCCAGCGCCACCAGGCTGCGATAATGGCCGCGGCCCCGGGCGCCCGTCGCGATGGCGCTGAGACCGAACTCGCAGGTCAGGGGGTCCACCAGGCGCAGCGCGCAGAAGCCCAGCGCTCCGCCGTCGCCGGCCACCAGCAGCAACACGCTGTCCGCCCGCTGCCGGTCGAGGCAACAGGCCCGCGCCCAGGACGCGTACACCTCATCGCAGCGATCGCGAGGCAGGCGGGGGTCGGCGTGGTAGTGCCCGCAATAGTCGGCGAACGCAAGGCGCGCCAGGTCCGCCACGGCGCCGCTGTCGCCCGGGCCAGCCTCACGCCACTCGCCCTGCCCCGGCACGGCCGCGAGCGCGGGGTGCGGCGCATCCAATTGCGTCTCCATATGCACCAGCACATCCAGCGGCGCCCCTGCCCGCGCCTCCAGGGCCGCCAGGGAATCCCGCTCCGCCAGCGCCGCGCGGGCGATCAGCAAGGTCGCGCCGAGACGCCTGGCAGCCTCGCCCAGGGCATCGACATCACAGCCGCCAAACAGCGTCGCCCTGGCGACCCCCAGGCCAAAGCGCGCGCTGTCCGGCGCGGACATTTCGAGCCCCATGGTCACGGCGTGGGGGCGGCCAGGGGTGCATGCAGGTGCGCGGCCCGATAGGCCCGGGCCCGTTCCAGCCGAGCCGGATCGGCCTGGCGGGCCAGGGTGGTCTCGAGCTGGGCGAGAATCCGCCAGGCCATCGGCAGGTCCCCCACCGCGGTGGCGAAGTCGAAGGCCGTGAAGGCCGTGTGCGCGTTGCGCAGTTCCAGCAGGGCGGCGGCGGACTGGGGCACCAGGGCGCTGTCGGCGTGGCGCGCGAACACCGCCGCGGTGGGCCCGTAGAACAGCAGGCGCCAGTCCCGCGCGCGGGCGAAATTGCGCCAGCAGGCATCCTTGAGCAGGTCGATCACCGCCAGGTCCGCCGGGTAACGCGCGAGAAATGCCTCGAAGTTGCGGCCATTGGCGAACTCGTATTGGTCCTCGAACCAGTCGAGGTAGGGAAAGGAGCGCGGGTCCACCATCACCCGGTAGCCGGGATACAGGCGCCACAACAGGTAGCCCCCGGAGTCGAAGGTATTGTAAAACCGCGGGCCCAGCCCGGCCCCGGCGAGAAACTCGGCCTCGGGCACCGGGTTCGAGTAGCCGATGCCGAAACCCACCCAGCTGCCCAACTCGGGGTTGTGGTAGGCGTTGTCGATCACCCTTACCGCCAGGGCCAGGAACGCCAGCGTTGCGAGGGCAGCTGGCCAGCGTCGGGCCGGGGCCGGTTCACTGCCGCTTCCGCAGCCGCTGCTGGCAAGCCCCGCAAGCCAGGCCAGGGCGTAGCAGGCCAGCGCCGGCCAGACATAACTGGCGCGGCTGACCAGCACCGACAGCGGCAGGGTGGCCAGCAGCGCCAGCAGTACCCCCCAGTCGATCCGCCCTCCCCTGCCGAGGCGGCGGCCGGCCAGCGCGAATGCCGCCAGGCAGGCCAGCCCCAGGGCGGCGAACAACTGGGGCTGTGACAGCAGTTGTGCGGCGCCCTTGGCGTAGATGGGCTGGTAGGCGGTGTTCCACACCGTGTCCGGGCGCCCGGCGCCCCCGGCGACCAGCTCCGCCAGGTGCTGCAGCGGGTAGGCGACACCGTAGGGCGTGAGGCATACCGCGAGGGCGCACAGGGCCCAGGCCCCGAACAGGTGGGCCAGCTGCGACCGGGACAGGGCAATGGCCGGGGCGAACCACCGGCTCAGGCCCTCCCCGACGGCAGTGGCCAGCAGCAGCGGCGCCAGCAGCACAAAGGCGCCGTGGGTATTGGCCCACACCAGCGTCAGCGCCGGCACCGCGTAGAGCCAGGGACGGGGATCGGCGCCGGACCGGGCCGCGAACTTCGCGCGAAAGTAGCTGTACAGCGCGGTGTGGAAAAACAGCAGTGAAAACAGCTCGGGCTTGAGCAGCGAGCCGGGGTAGGCGGTGACCACCAGCACCAGCGTGGCCAGCAGCGTGACCGGCGAGGTCGCCAGCCGCGCGCGCTGCAGGGTGGACCAGTACAGGGCGGCGATCGCGAACACCACCAGGTAGCGCAGCGCGAACAGCCCGGGCAGCCCGAAGGCGCTCCACAGGCCATACAGCACCAGCTCCGCCAGCCAGGCGCAGTAGATAGTGGCGGTGCTGGTGGGCGTCCAGGAGTAGAGCGTGGGGTCGGGCACCAGGGTGTGGCCCTCCAGCATCTGCCGCGCGTAGGCGAAGTGCCAGAACAGGTCGCTGTCGGCGATGGGCTGGGCGAAGCGGATCTCGATCACCGCCACCAGCAGCGCCAGCAGCAGGCCGGTTCCCAGGCGCCGGAGCGTCGCCCCGCTCACCGGGCCAGGCCCTGGCGGGCCGCCCCGGCGTCGCCCGGCGCGACGGGCGCGCCGCCCTGGGCCAGGGAGCGGTGCGCGGCCTCCAGCCAGGTGACCACCCGGGCACCGGCGGCGCCGTCGGAGCGCGGCCGGCAACCTGTGGCGATACAGGCCACGAAGTGCTCCACCAGGTTGCGCAGCGGTTCCCCGGCGGCGCAGGGCAGAGCGCGCGCCCGGTCGTCCGCGCTGGACCCGGGCGCCGCCGCGTCGAACAGGCGCACCCTTGCCTCCCCGTCGAGATAGTCATAGCGCAACAGGCCGCGGCTGCCGCCGACCAGGATTCGCCGCACTTTCCCCGGCGCCAGCCAGCTCACGTGGACCTGGGCGATGCGGTGCTCGCCCCAGCGCAGGTTCAGGGTGGCGAACTCGCAGGGGGCCCCCGGTGTGCGGGCAAAGCCCATGGCCTGCACCGAGCCGGGCTGGTCGGGAAACAGGCGGTCGAGGATGGCGAGGTCATGGCTGGCCAGGTCCCACAGCACATCGACGTCGGTGCGAAAGCGGCCCAGGTTGATGCGCACCGCGTCGTAGTACTGCACCGCGCCGAGCTCGCCCCGGTCGATCGCCGCGGCGATGGCCGCCACCGCCCCCGAGTACAGGTAGGTGTGGTCCACCAACAGCACCCGTTTGCGCAGCGCGGCCTCGGCGGCCAGGGCGTGGGCCTGGGCGCTGGTGGCGCAGACCGGTTTTTCCACCAGCACATGGCGGCCGGCGGTGAGGCAGGCCCGGGCCAGCTCGTAGTGGGAACACACCGGCGTGGCGATCACCACCGCGTCGATCCGCGCGTCATCGAGCAGCGCCGCCAGCGCCGTACAGCAGCGGATGCCGGGGTGCTGCACCCGGGCCAGCGCCAGCCGCGACTCGGCCGCATCGCAAACGGCCAGCAGCCGGCAGCCAGCCACCGCCGCGATATTGCGCGCCAGCTGGGGCCCCCAGTAACCGTACCCGACGATGGCGATACCGATCATCCGGGGCCCTCAGCCGCTCTTGCCCGGCACGCGCAGCTGCCGCGCCGGGTTGCCCGCAACCACGCTGTGCGCGGGCACATCCCCGGTGACCACGGCGCCGGCGCCGACCAGGGCGCCGCGGCCGATACTGACGCCCGCCAGAATCACCGCCCCGCTGCCGATGGCGGCGCCCGCGCCCACATGCACCGGCTGCAATTCCCAATCCCCCGGCCCGAGCAGGCGCCCCGCCTGCGCGGCGCGGGGGTAGCGGTCATTGCTGAACATCACCCCGTGGCCGACGAATACCTCGTCTTCCAGGGTGACCCCGGTGCAGATGAAGGTGTGGGAGGAAATCTTGCAGCGACGGCCAATCAGCACCCCGCGCTGGATCTCGACGAAGGGGCCGATGGTAGACCCCTCACCGATGGTGCAGCCGTACAGGTTCA
>CAYTDW010000246.1:0-5079 GCA_964436585.1 uncultured Halioglobus sp.
GGCTTTCAGTTCGAATTGTAATCAACCGCTGCCCGCTGGAAAGGTGTTGGGCGGCGGTTATGGCATATAGGGACGCGGCATGAATTCCCCATCAAACCGAGACCTGCAGGACGCCGGCACCGATCCCCACTGGGATGCAGCATTGAGCGCGCAACTCTATGGAATCAACGCCTGGGGGGCCGGCTATTTCGGCATTTCCGCTGCAGGCGAAGTCCAGGTGAATGTCGATATCGACGGCAAACAGGTCGCGGTAAGCCTGATGGAGATCGTGCAGGGCATGCATGACCGCGGCTTGCACATGCCCGCCGTCCTGCGCATTCGCAATGTGCTCGATCACCGGGTTGAGATTCTCAACAAATCATTTGCCAAGGCCATCGCCGACGGCGGCTATCGCAACCACTATCGCGGCGTCTACCCGATCAAGGTTAACCAGCAGTGCCACGTGGTGGAGGAGATCGCCGATTACGGACGCCAGTACAACCATGGGTTCGAAGCGGGCAGCAAGGCCGAGCTGATTATTGCCATGGCGCAGCTCAAGGACTCTGACGGCTTCATCATCTGCAACGGCTACAAGGATGCGGAATTCGTTGAGCTTGGCCTGTATGCGCGACAGATGGGCATTCCGTGTTTCTTTGTCATCGAGACCCTGTCGGAACTTCCCATCATCGTCGAGCGCAGCCGCGCTCTTGGCATCGAGCCACTGATAGGCGTGCGCATCAAAACGACCGTCGCGGTGGATGGCTACTGGAGCCAGGACAGCGGCGACCGGTCGATTTTCGGGCTTTCTACCGCCGCCCTCATGCGCCTGGTTGACGGCTTGCGCGAGGCGGGCATGCTGCACTGCCTGCGCCTGCTGCACTGCCACCTGGGTTCACAGATTCCCAACATCCGCAATGTGCGCAGCGGTGTGTTGGAGGCGTGTCGTTTCTACGCCGGCCTGGTACAGGAAGGTGCGCCGATGGGCTATATCGACCTGGGTGGCGGCCTGGCAGTGGACTATGAAGGCGCCTGTACCAACAGCACTCACAGCATGAATTATCGCCTCGACGAGTACTGCGCCAATATCGTCGAAAGCATTTGCGAAACCCTGAACCCGCTGGAGATCGAACACCCGGTAATTATCTCGGAATCCGGTCGCGCCACGGTCGCCTACTCCTCGATGCTGCTTTTCAATATCCTCAATGTCAGCACCAGCACGCCGACAGCCGGGCCTGCAGAGCTGCCGGAAGATTGCGTTGAAACGCTCAAGAACCTGCTGGACATCCAGACGAGGTTGTCATCACAGAACTTCCAGGAATGCTACAACGACGTCCTGTTCTATCGCGACGAATTGCGCGAACTGTTCCATCACGGCCAGGCCACCCTGCGCGAGCGGGCGCTGGCTGAAAATATTTTCCTGGAAGTCGTGCATCGCATCGCTGCAATGCTGCCTGGGCTGCAGCGGGTGCCGCCGGAGCTTCAGGACCTCCAGGAGCAGTTATCGGACATCTACTACGGCAATTTCAGCCTGTTCCAGTCCCTGCCAGACATCTGGGCAATCGACCAGCTGTTTCCCATCATGCCCATTCACCGCCTCGGCGAGAAACCCACCCGCTCGGCAATACTGGCGGACCTCACCTGCGACTGTGACGGCAAGATAGACCGGTTCTCGATGCCCGACGGGGAGCACAATGTACTGCCTGTGCACGAGTTTATCCCGGGTCAGGAGTATTACCTCGGCGTGTTCCTGGTTGGCGCCTACCAGGAAACCCTGGGAGACCTGCATAACCTGTTCGGCGACACCAATGTGGTGAATGTCGCCATACACGCCGACGGCAGCTTCGAGTTTGCGCGGGAATTCCACGGCGACAGCATCGCCGACGTGCTCAGCTACGTGGAATACGAGCCCAAGCAACTACAGGAGAATTTCCGCCTGGTTGCCGAAAAAGCGGTGCGGGACGGCAAGATCAACGTTGCCCAGCGCAGCCAGATCGTGCAGGCTTTCAAAGCCAGCCTGCACGGCTATACCTACTTTGAGAACCACTGACCCCGCAACTACAAGGAGTGGAATGATGTCCAGGGTAATGATTATAGGCGCCGGCGGCGTCGGCGGCGTGGTAACTCACAAGTGCGCGCAGCTGCCCGAAGTGTTCACCGACATCGTGCTGGCCAGCCGCAACGAGGCGAAGTGCAGGGCCATCGCCGCCCAGTTGAGCCGCCCGATCCGCACGGCGCAGGTGGATGCCGACAACGTGGCCGAGCTCACCGCGCTGCTTAAGCAGGAGCAGCCGGAGCTGGTCATCAATGTGGCGCTGCCCTACCAGGATCTCAGCATAATGGATGCCTGCCTGGCGGCCGGTGTGCACTACCTCGACACGGCCAACTACGAGCCAAAGGAAACGGCGAAGTTTGAGTACAGTTGGCAGTGGGCTTACCAGGATCGATTCACGCAGGCCGGGCTGACTGCCCTGCTGGGCAGCGGCTTCGACCCCGGTGCGACCAATGTATTCACCGCGTACCTGGCCAAGCACTACTTTGACGAGGTTCACGAACTGGACATCATCGACGTCAACGGCGGGGACCACGGTTACCCGTTTGCGACCAACTTCAACCCGGAGATCAATATCCGGGAGGTCACAGCGGATTGCCGCCACTGGGAGAATGGCCAGTTTGTAACTACCACACCGATGTCAAAGATGGCGCGATTTGAATGCCCGGAAGCAGTGGGCAGCTTCAATATTTACCGGCTGTACCATGAAGAGCTCGAATCGCTGGCCAGGCATTTTCCCAGCCTGCGCAGGGCCCAGTTCTGGATGAGCTTTTCTGACAACTACCTCAAGCACCTCGAGGTCCTGGGCAATGTGGGCATGACCAGCATCGAGCCGGTCGACTACCAGGGGCACAAGATCGTGCCAATCCAGTTCCTGGCACAGCTGTTGCCGGACCCCTCCAGCCTCGGTCCCCGCACCAGGGGCAAGACCTGCATCGGCTGCATCGTGCGCGGACTCAAGGACGGCCGGGAGCGGGTAATGTACCTGTACAATATCTGCGATCACCAGGAGTGTTACCGCGAGGTCCGGTCCCAGGCGATTTCCTATACTACCGGTGTCCCCGCCATGATCGGTGCGAAGATGATCATCGAGGGCAAATGGCGGCAGCCCGGGGTTTGGAATATCGAGCAGTGTGACCCGGACCCGTTCATGCAGGACATGAACCTGTACGGGCTGCCCTGGACTGTGGTCGAACTCGATCCGGGTTTCCGGCTTGACCTGGTCAAGGGCAAGGACCTTTAGGGCCACGCGGTGCAATTCACCGACTTCAGCAAGCTGGACCTGAGCCGCCTGCCCACTCCCTGCTTCGTGGTCGACGAGGTCGCCGTCGAGCGCAACCTGCGCATCCTGCGCCAGGTCGCCGATGCCAGCGGCGCGAAAGTGCTGGCCGCCCTGAAGGCATTCTCGATGTGGCACCTGGCCCCACTGGTGTCGCGCTATCTCCACGGCACCTGCGCCAGCGGGCTGCATGAGGCCAGGCTGGGCAGCGACTACTATGGCGGAGAGGTGCATGTGTTCAGTGCGGCCTACAGCGAGGCCAGCCTCAGGGAGATCCTGTTGCTGGCAGATCATGTGGTATTCAACAGCTGCAGCCAGTGGCTGCGCTTCCAGCCCCTGCTGCGGGCCGCAAAGTCCCGCCGCCCGCAGCTGCAGTTCGGATTGCGGATCAATCCCGAACACTCGGAGGGCGCGGTTCCCATTTATGACCCCTGCGCACCTGGCTCTCGCCTGGGAATCCCCCTGTCACAGCTCGACGAGAGCGCCCTGGAGGGAATCAGCGGGCTGCACTTCCACACTTTGTGTGAGCAGGATTTCCCGCCGCTGCAGCGGACGCTGGCTGCGGTCGAGGAGAAATTCGGACACCTGCTGGCGCGCATGGAGTGGGTCAACTTCGGCGGCGGGCACCATATCAGCCGTCCGGGCTACCAACTCGATGACCTGGTGGCGAGGATCCGCGAATTCAGCAAAAAATACGCTGTACAGGTGTACCTGGAGCCCGGCGAGGCGGTGGCTATCGGCAGCGGCGTACTGGTTGCCGAGGTGCTGGACCTGGCGTGGAACGCGCTGGACCAGGCAATCCTTGACACCTCCGCCACCTGCCATATGCCAGACACCCTGGAAATGCCCTATCGCCCGGATATCATCGGCGCCGGCACGGCCGGTGAATTCCCCCATACCTATCGCCTGGGGGGGCTGACCTGCCTGGCGGGAGACGTGATCGGGGACTACAGTTTTGCCGAGCCCCTGCAGGTTGGCCAGCGCCTGGTGTTCGGCGATATGGCCCACTACACCATGGTCAAGACATCCACGTTCAACGGCACCCAGCTGCCCGCCATTGCGGTCTGGAATTCCAGCACCGATGAACTGGCACTGGTGCGGCAATTCGGCTACGCGGAATTCCGAGACCGCCTGTCCTGACACCCAGCCGCTAGAGCAGCGCGCTGTAGTCCGCCTGCAACTGTTCGAAGCTCAGGCTGGAAATGAACCGTGAAAAACTCATCCAGGTGGCCAGGCCCTTGAGATCGGCAAAATGCGGCGGCAGGAACTTGGGCGGCACCACGACGCCCTCATCCATCAGCACCCGATAGGTTTTGACGTCCTCCAGGGTGACCTTCCCACAAAAAAGCACCGGCAGGCTATCCAGTTTGCCCTCGCTCATGGCCAGGCGCATGAAGTTGTAGGTCTGGATGAAACCGCGCATATAGGCCAGGTCCTTGGTAAAGGGCCTGCCCTCCGGGGTGCTGCCCCGAAATATCCTGACTGCGATCGCGTAACAGTCATCATCCGACATCTCGTTACCGCGCAGATAGTCGAACACCTCGACAAAATTGGCACCCTCCTCCGCCAGGGTAACGGCGCGAACACGATTGATCAGCCGATACAGCCGCGAGGGGCTCGAGCGCATGGTCAGGATTTCGGTCAATACCGCGAGGCCTTCCTGGGTGGTGGTGGACGAAGGCGGCCCCTTGCCGAGGAAAGTACACCAGGGCTGTGCCATGCCGTTGAGCGTGGTGCCCAAATGCACCCAGCCCTCATGGACTTCGAGAAT
>CAYTDW010000247.1:0-5074 GCA_964436585.1 uncultured Halioglobus sp.
GAAAGAGCGCGCGATCAAAGCGGTCCATCCCCCTGCTGAACCGCAGCAGGCAATCGAGAATGTCCTGGCGATCGAGCAGTTGCTCCAGCCGGGCCAACCTGTTCGGGTCCAAAGTCATTGACGCCTCCGTTGTTGCCGCACAATGCCAGCGGCCGGTTGTGTTACGGGTCCAGCCTGCGGCGGGGAATGGGCAGCCCTAGCCCTCCTTTTGCACATTGTACCTGGCCAGGTAACGCTCAAATGCCGGGGTCACTTTATCCGGAGTCAGTCCGTACTGGCCGAGCTTGTACTCGTGGGTGCCGAACTTGCCCTGGGGATTCTCATCCAGCCAGGCCTGCATGCTCGCCTGTACCTTCGGGGAAAACTCGTCGCCCAGCTGTGCATAGAGCTTGCGCATGGATGCTATGGGATGATCGGTAAGCTCGGCATAGTGAACATCCACGATACGGCCCTCACCCAATGTTTCCCGGAAATCCATTATCCTGTCGGCGTGTTCCCGCGCCTGCCACAGGCAATTCTCCCCAATCCATTGCGGCGTGGTCCCGGTGGTGAATGCGGCGTGAGAAAGCGAAATAATGCTGCAGAAAGAGCCCAGGGCCGTTAGCGGGTCGCGGTGGGTCCACACCAGGCGGGCATCGGGGTAGACCTTGAGCAGGGTCTCGAGCCACAGGGAATGGGAGGGCATTTTCAGATTCCAGGTTCCCGGTGCCTCGGCCTGCAGCACCTGCAGGAACCGCTTGTGGTACTCATAGGCCGATGTCATATCGGTTTCGAACAACCAGTCCCGGTACTTGAGCGTCTTGCAGCGCGACTCCAGCATCAATGTCTTGAAATCGTGGGCCATGAAATAGACGCACTCATTCGGATAGATTGCCGAGCTGCGATAGTATTTGCCCATCTCCGGACGGGCCTCGAGCATTTTCCGCTCTTGGTCAAGCCGGGCGAGCGCCCGCGGGTCGGTGCGGAGCGTATCACTGGTTGCAGGTGGCACCGGGTCATCGATTTCCCAGGTAAGTGGGGAGCGACGCGATGGGTCTGTCGCAAGCAGGTTGCTCAGTAGTGTTGTGCCGGTACGGGGAATACCGAAAACAAACACCGGCCTTTCGATGGGCCTTTCACGCAACTGCGGGTGTTGCGCATGGTAGTCAGTCACTTTAAGACGCACGACCAGGTTCGCCACTGTGCTCTGGCGAATCCGCTCCACGGCGGATTCCGGCGGCTCGCCCGCGTTGACATCGGCCAGAAAGACATCCATTCCCTCGCGGAAACTATCGCTGTCAAATTTCTCCAGCCCGGTGGCCTTTTGCGCCTCTTCGATCAGCTGTTCCGCGATGAGTTTTTGGCCCACGACAAATCTCCCTGAAGCGTACCCATAATACCGATGCACTGGCTTGCAGATCGGCAATTCCAAATTGCTGATCTTGTCATGATCATTCACGGCCTGACAACGCCCGTCCACACCGACATTTGGCCAAAGTGTTCTAATCGGGCCAGCAGGCAATTATGCGCACTGGTTACCCTGAATATTTTTATATATTTCAATATGATATGTAATGTACGTGATATTTTAAATTGGTTATGCAGTTCACGCTGGGCGGTAATCCATGTCCCGGCGTCCATGCTATGGCCGGCCCTCGACACTGGTCTATATTGAGCACGGCGACCCTCTCTTCTAGACTGGCTCAGCGATGATTTTAAGAAGTGCCCGTGTGTATCCGGCACTACTACCGGGAGCAAAAAAATGGCTAAGGGCTTATTCGATCTCAAAGGCAAGGTCGCGCTGGTAACCGGGGGCAACGGCGGTATTGGTCTGGGTTTCGCCCGCGGCATTGCCAAGCAGGGCGGCAGCCTGGCCATCTGGGCGCGCAACGCGGAAAAGAACGCTGCTGCGAAGGCCGACCTGGAAGCCGCGGGCGCAGCTCGAGTCCTCACCTACCAGGTCGACGTCTCCTCCGAGGAGCAGATCATCGGCGCTTACGACAAACTGATGGCAGATTTCGGGCGGCTAGACTGTGTCTTCGCCAACTCGGGCGCCGCGCCGGGCTTTAAATCGGTGTTCGACATGCCGACCGCGGAGTGGCACAAGTTCCTTGATGTCGCGCTGCACGGCGCTTTCATCACCCTGCGTGAAGGTGCTCGTCACATGGTGGCCCGCGCCGAAGCGGGGGAACCGGGCGGCAGCCTGGTGGCCTGCGGCAGTTTGTCACTGTTCCAGGGTCTGCCCGGCAAGCAGAACTATGCCGCATCGAAGGCCGGGGTCGCGGCGATCATCCGCTGTATGGCGGTGGAGTTCGGCAAGTACAATATCCGCGCCAACGTCATTGCGCCCGGGCTGATCATGACGCCGATGATGGGTGGTGCGAAGAACGTTGAAGCGTTGTCCGGCATGTTCGGCCCGCAAATTCCAATCCAGCGTGTCGGATACCCCGAAGACTTCGAGGGCATTGGCGCCTACCTGTGCAGCGACGCCTCCTCGTTCCTCACCGGTGAAACAATCACAATCGATGGCGGCTACATGGTCCGGCCCTAGAAGGCAGAGGAACTACAATATGCGCTTGTTGAAAATTCACGGTACCGGCGATGCTCGCCTGGACACCTATGTGCGTCCGGCCGCCGGCCCTCGTGACGTTGTTATAAAGATGAAGGCTTGCGGTATCTGCGGTAGCGACCTCTCCTATATAAAGATCGGCGGCATCCCGACGCCGGGCACGGTAACTGCGCTGGGGCATGAGGGTTCGGGTGAGATTCTTGAGGTGGGCAGGGAGGTCGAAGGTATATCGGTCGGGGACCCGGTGATCGTGAACCCGATGATGACGCCCGGCAATATCGGCAGCGGTGGCCCCGAGGGTGCCTTTACCGAGGAATTGCTTGTGCGCGAGGCACAACTCGGCACTTCGATACTACCTATCCCCGAAGGTGTTTCCTATGAGATCGCCGCCATGTGCGAACCTCTGGCAGTCGCCATGCACGGCGTCAACAGGGCGCAAGTTTCGCCCGGGGATAAGGTCGCGGTGTTCGGGTGCGGGCCCATCGGCCTCGGCATGGTGCTCTGGCTGGTCGATCGCGGCATCGATGTGGTCGCGCTGGATCTGGCCCCCGAGCGGCGTGAGCGCGCCCTGGCACTGGGCGCGCAGGCGGCACTGGATCCCTCCAAAGTCGACCTGCGGGCCGAACTGGCCAAATTGCATGGAGAAGTACCCTCCTACGGCCGGGTGGGAGTTGGCACCGACGCCTATATCGATGCCGCAGGCGCGCCGAACATTCTCTCGGAGGTGGTCATGATGGCGAAGTATCACTCGCGCCTGGTCATCACCGCGGCCTACATGAAACCCATAGAATTCCCGGTGGGTCGTATGCTGACCAGCGAAATGACAATCACCACGGCGATGGGTTACCCCACAGAAATGCCGGAGGTCATCGCCGCCATGCCAAGGCTGAAGGACAAAATTGCCGGTATGATCAGCGATCGACTGCCCCTGAGCCAGGTCCTTGAAGGATTAAAAATTGCGGCCAGGCCGGAGTCCTGCAAAGTGATGATCAACTGCGACGAAGGCCCCGAATGATCGCTGATTCAGAAGACAGCAAACCCATGCTGGCCTCTCTGGTCCAGTCCGGGGACCAGCAGACTGAAGCCATTGCTATCAATGACTTTATTTTCATGGCAAAAGATATCTCCAACGCCTACCTGGTGAATACCGACGAAGGCGACGTGATGATCAACACCGGTTTTGTCGCCAGCGCCGAACGCAACAAGGCGGTGTTTAACCCCGTCCGGACCGGCCCCCTGAAAGCCATTATCCTTACCCAGGCCCATGCGGACCACTTCGGCGGTGTGCCGGAATTCCTGGAACCCGGAACGAAGATCATCGCCGAGCGGCGATTCAGCGACACCTGCGCTTACTTCAATATGCTGGATTCTTATCTGCGCAGGCGCTCCGGTAAACTCTGGACCGGCACCATCAAGCGCCGCGATATCATTGTGCCTAAAGTGGTTCCCGACATAATTGTAGACGGCGAATACAGTTTTGAGAGCGGAGGCCGAACATTCCAGGTGATCTCCACGCCGGGCGGGGAGGCGCCGGATTCGGTGGTGGTATGGATGCCGGGGGAGCGTATCGTCTTTACCGGGAATTTATTTGGCCCGGTGTTTCTGTCAGTGCCCAACCTGTGTACGACACGAGGTGACAAGCCCCGCTCGGCGAGACTCTACCTGGAATGCCTCGACAAGGTTCGCCAACTGGGTGCCGATACCTTGATTACCGGTCACGGTGACCCCATTGTCGGTGCGGATAAAGTACGCGCTGATCTGGACAGGATGCATGCCGCGGTATCGTACATACACGACAAAACCGTGAAAGGCATGAATGCCGGGGTGGATGTTCATACCCTGATGGCGGAAATACGGCTGCCGGAGGCAATCACAATTGGCGAGTATCACGGCAAGGTAAACTGGGCCGTGCGTACCATCTGGGAAGAGTATTCCGGCTGGTTCCACATGGATTCAACTACCTCGCTCTATGCTGTACCCCGTTCCAGTATTAACGGGGACCTGGTCGCACTTGCCGGTGGCGCGGAGGCAATCGCGACCCGGGCCGCTGAAAAAGTCAGGCTGGAGAAACCCCTCGAAGCGTTGCACCTGTTGGATATTTCGCTGGGCGCAGATCCAGGCCACGGAGCTTCATTGCGTGCCAAAAAGGAAGCTCTGGCCCAGCTGTTAAAGGCGTCCGGGGGCACAAATCTCAGCGAAGTGATGTGGCTTAAGTCAGAAATAGCGGGTGTTGAAAGGGCATTAAATCCGGGGCAGGACTGAGCCCCATTAATTTTTAAAACATCAGGGGAACGAGTTTATGAGTGATATTCTGGGATACGACCGCAAGCGCGTTATCGTCAGCGGCTGCTTTTCCGGCATGGGCGAAGCAACCGCCAGGCTTCTAGTGGATCTCGGCGCGGAAGTGCACGGTTTCGACTTCAAGGAATGCGAATTGCCGCTCGCATCCTTCAACAAAATTGATTTGCGTGATCCGGGCACAATCGAGGCCGGTGTCGCCGCGGTGGGCGGCAAGGTGGATGCGCT
>CAYTDW010000248.1:0-5039 GCA_964436585.1 uncultured Halioglobus sp.
CCGTCGCCGGCAGCTGCGGCCGGCGGCGAGACGCTGTGGCTGTTCACCACCTCCGGCACCACCGGGGAACCCAAGGTGTTTTCCCATACCCTGCGCAGCCTCACGGTCACCACCCGAAAAGGCCGTGGCGATGCGCGCGAGTGCCGCTGGGGGCTTGCCTACCAGCCCCATCGCTTCGCCGGCATCCAGGTCGTGCTGCAGGCATTGGCCAGCGGCAATGTGCTGGTGCTGCCACCCCCGGGGGATATCAGCGCCAGTATGGAGGCGTTTGCCAGGCACCGGGTCAACACGCTCTCGGCCACACCGTCCCAATGGCGCAACTTTCTCAGCCACGGCGCCCTGCGCGGATGCGCCCTGGAGCAGATTACCCTCGGCGGGGAAATCGCCGACCAGGCGATCCTCAGCGCCCTGGCCCGGCAGTTCCCCGCCGCCCGGATCGTGCATATCTATGCGTCCACGGAAGCCGGGGTCGGTTTCTCGGTCACCGATGGCAGGGCGGGCTTTCCGGCCGCCTGGCTGGACCAGGGTCCGCCCCTGCAGCTGAGGATTTCCGCCGGCGGTTCGCTCCTGATCAGGAGCCCCGCCCTGTCCCACAGTGAAGCACTGCTGCCGCGCCTGACCGCAGACGGCTATCTCGACACCCAGGACCAGGTCGTTGCCAGCGGCGACAGGGTCCATTTCCTGGGCAGGGCATCAGGCGTCATCAATGTCGGCGGCAACAAGGTGCATCCGGAGGAGGTGGAGAGCCTGGTGCGCGAAGTACCTGGCGTTCGCAATGCGCTGGTGAGCGGCAGGAGCAGCCCGATCATGGGCCAACTGGTATTGCTGGAAGTGCAGGCGGACGACCTCTCTGCGGCCGCAGGCGCCGAACTCAAGCGGCGGATTCGCGACCACTGCCGCCAGCACCTGCCAAAATACAAGATACCCGCCCTGATCAACATCGTGCAGGAGCTGGCGGTGGCCGAATCCGGCAAGGTCGAGAGGAAGCACTGCGGATGAAAGTTGTGGTTGTCACCGGAGGTACCCGGGGTCTGGGCCTGGCCATCGTGCGCCGGCTGCTGGAAGAGGACTACAGGCTGGTGGCTGTCGGTCGCAACTGCAGCGAGGAACTCACCAGCCTGCTACAGGCGAACCCCGGGCGGGTGAGTTTTGAGGCCTATGATTTTGCCGAAACCGCGGGTATCCACGAGTTCGCGCTCCACCTCGGGCGGCAGTACGGGCGCATCTACGGCCTGGTGAACAACGCCGCCCTGGGCCATGACGGCATCCTGGCGACCATGCACGAACAGGAAATTTCCGCGCTGCTGAAGGTCAATGTCGAGGCGCCCATACTGCTCACCAAATACCTGTTGCGTCCCATGCTCATCAACCGCGGCGGGCGGGTCATCAATATCTCCTCCATCATGGCCGGGACCGGCTTCAGCGGCCTGGCTGTCTACGGCGCGACGAAGGCGGCGCTGGGCGGGTTTACCCGCTCCCTGGCGCGGGAGGTCGGGCGGGCGGGCATCACGGTAAACACGGTCGCCCCGGGATACCTGCAGACGGACATGACCGGCAGCCTGCAGGGCGGCAAACTCGAGGCCATCAAGCGCCGGAGCCCCCTTGGCAAACTGGCGGGGGTCGGGGACGTGGCCGAGGGCGTGGCTTACCTGATGGGAGAATCAGCCGCCATGGTGACCGGCACTACCCTGACCATCGACGCGGGCAGCACGGCGTGACGGCGTGCGGGAACAGGGACCCGCGATGATTGCGGTGGTCATACCCTGCTACCGGGTGGCCAGGTCGATCCTGCAGGTCATCGCCTCCATCGGCCCGGAGGTCGAGCTGATTTACGTTGTCGATGACGCCTGCCCCGAGTCGTCCGGCAAACTGGTGCAGGAACACTGCGCCGACCCGCGGGTGCGGGTGATATTTCACGAGCGCAACGAGGGCGTCGGCGGCGCGGTCATTTCCGGCTATCGCGCCGCGGTAGGGGACGGTGTCGATATCATCGTAAAGCTTGACGGGGACGGCCAGATGGACGCCTCCCTGATCCCCTACTTCGTCGAGCCCATCCAGAGTGGCGAGGCGGACTACACCAAGGGCAATCGCTTCTACGAAATCGGCAGTGTCATGCGCATGCCGCCGGTTCGCCTGCTCGGCAACGCCGGGCTGTCATTCCTGACCAAGCTGTCCTCGGGTTACTGGAGCCTGTTCGACCCGACCAACGGTTACACGGCGATTTGCGCCAGGGTCATACCCTACCTTCCGCTGGATAAAATCGAGCGCGGGTATTTCTTCGAGAGCGATATGCTGTTTCGCCTCAATACCCTGCGGGCGGTGGTGGTGGACCTGCCGGCCGACGCCATCTACGGCGACGAAATCTCGAACCTGAAGGTCGCCCGGGAACTGCCCAGGTTTGCCCTCAAGAACCTGCGCAACTTCGGCAAGCGTATTGCCTATAACTACTTCATACGCGATTTCAGCTTCGCCAGCCTGCAGTTGCTCATGGGCGTAGGCCTGACCGGCTTCGGGGTGGTGTTCGGCTTGCTCAAGTGGTGGCAGGGCCTGCAAATGGCCTCACTGGCGAGCGCCGGTACCGTGATGCTGGCGGGCCTCAGCGTGATGATCGGCATGCAGATGCTGCTCGGTTTTCTACAGTACGATATTTCCAACCAACCCACTTTCGCTTTTCAACGCAAAATCAAACCGCGGGCCCTCGATCGCCAGGTGTCCAGTCGCGGCGGGGCGCCAACATGATTCTGAGTCCAACCCAGTGGGCCGCCGTCATCTGCGTGGTCGGCATGAGCTTCGGCCAGGTACTGTTCAAGGTCAGCGCCAATTCACTCAACGCGTCGGGTTCCATCTTTGCACCCAGGACATTTGTCATCCTGGCGGCAACCTTCGGCGTGTACGCCCTGGTGTCAGTGGGCTGGGTGTGGGTATTGCGCAAGGCCCACCTCGGGGAAGTTTTTCCTTTCTACTCCCTGGCCTACATCCTGGTGCCGCTGGCAAGCTACTACCTGTTCGATGAACGCTTCAGTAACGGCTACCTGTTGGGCGTCGCACTCATCATAGCGGGCCTTTTGTTGTGCGGGCGCGGCTAGGTCCGGGCGGCTCTTGTTCAGGCAGTGTCCAGGGCTTTGGAGAGGATGCCCTGCCCGGCGCTATCGACCAGAGAATCTGGCTGGTGGTAACGATGATTCCCGCGGGAAAAGTGGCTAGCTACGGCGATGTCGCGCGCCTCGCGGGCATGCCCGGCGCCGCCCGGCGCGTAGGCCGGGCATTGCGCGCCCTGCCCGCGGACAGCCGCATTCCCTGGCACCGGGTGGTCAACGCGCAGGGCAAAATTGTCGTTCCAGCCGGCGCCTCCGTGCAGCGCCGCCGGCTGGAAGCGGAGGGGGTGGGCTTTTGCACCGACACCAGGCTCAAGCTGCGCCAGTACCGCTGGCGGCCGGCTTGAGCTTGCGCCCTGCAGCATCAGGAACTGGCTTATGAGCACTGCGGCGGCGAACCGTCCCGCGACTGCAAGCGCCAGCTTCCCGCGGGAGGCCTGGCGCCAGGTGACGCTCGAAGCGCCTGGGGAACTTGCGCTCTACGGCGCGCAAAACCGCGGCTTCCTCGATGTGACAGTGGCCAATGACTCCGCGCAGGCACTGATCCCCGGCGCCGACCATGCGATCGCGTTTTCCTTCCGGCTGCTCGATCAACGCGGGGAAATACTGCCGCTGGAAGGTATCCGCACGCCGCTTACCGGGGTGATTGAAGCCGGTACCAGGCATACCCAGAAGGTCGCGGTCAGTATCCCCGCGGAACACATCGAGGCCGCCGCAGCGGTGCGGATTGGCCTGGTTCACGAGGGGCAGTACTGGGTCGAGAGCCTGTACCCGGAACATCCGCGCACGGTAAAAATTTCACCCCGCGGGGAGCTGGACAGCGTCGATGCGCGGCTGGCGGCGGCAGGCCAGTTGTGGCAGAGCGGCAAGGGCAATGGCCTGCGCTGGCCCTATGGCTCGATGATGGTGTCCGAGCGCCACCAGTTACTTTACATACCCGTGGCGAAGTGCGCCTGCACCTCGCTGAAGTCGATGATGATTGAGCTGGCCGGCATAGAAAGACCTGACATCGCCAGGGAACTGGATGTCCATTTCGTCACCGACCGCTTCAATACCGGTGTGCAGTTGAAAGACCAGCCCATAGAGCTGGCCAGGGACATCCTGGCATCGGAGCGGTACCTGAAGTTTGGCGTGGTACGCGATCCGTTCGAGCGACTCGCCAGCGCCTACCTGGAGAAATTTGTCCACCATCGCACGAGCGGGAACAATCGGACCCACACCGAGCCGCTGCTGCGCGAGGTGCAGGGCTACGGCCGGTTCGACGCCCAGGCCGGGATCAGTTTCGATGAGTTCGCGGCATTTATCCTGCGCCAGGACCCCTACGATCTCGACCCGCACTGGCGGCCCCAGTACCTGTATTTTCTCGGGGTGAAACATGTGAGCCGGATTTTTCGCCTGGAGCATATCGAACAGCTGGCGCAGTACCTGCTGCAGCAGCTGGGGATCGAGGTAACACTGGGCCACGCCAACGCAAACCCCCGCTCCGATCGCGTGCTGGCCCAGGCCAGTGGGCTGCGCGCGGGCGAACTGGACGACCGGGGATTCATTCATCCCGACTCGTTTCGCTCGAGCAGCCACGCAGCGGCGATCCGCGAGTACTACCGCGAGGACTTCGCGCTGTACGACGCGGCGGTGTAGGGACGCCGGGGCCTGCGCCAATGGAACTGAACGCCGGCGTTGCGCCAGCAGCGAAGCCCGTAACAGAGCCTGCAGGACAGCCCATGCCGCGCCTGCCCGGGCTGGACGGGCTGCGCGGCCTCGCCGTGATCGGCGCGATCCTGTTCCACGCAGGCTTCAGCTGGGCGCAGGGCGGGTTTCTCGGGGTCTCCACTTTTTTCGTCCTGTCGGGTTTCCTCATCACCAACCTGCTGGTGCGCGAGTGGGACGGCAGCGGCAGTATCCGCCTCGGCCGCTTCTGGGCCCGGCGCTTTCGCCGCCTGTTGC
>CAYTDW010000249.1:0-4993 GCA_964436585.1 uncultured Halioglobus sp.
GCCCGGATCAGGGCGCAGGTCATGCAGCGCGGCCATGAACGAGGACCCCCCGGCGCCGTCAACCAGGGCGTGATGCATTTTGGTGTAGACTGCGAAACACCCGGCGGGAAGATTCGGTATGTTGTCCAGCCCCTCGATAATGTAGGCCTCCCACAGAGGGCGTGACATATCCAGCGGACGGGAATGCAGGCGGGCTACCTGGATACAGAGTTGGCGCCAGTCGCCGGGTGCGGGCAGGGCGATATGGCGCAGGTGAAATTCCACATCAAAGTTGCCATCTTTCACCCAGTAGGGCCGGTCCAGCCCGCCGGGCACCTCCACGATCCGGGTGCGGAACAGGGGCAGCTTGCCAAGACGGCGTTCAAAGCTGGCGATCACATCCTTGAAGCGGACGAATCCGCCGGGCGCGGTGGAGGGATCGTATATTCCCAGGCCACCGACATGCTGCGGGGTATTGGTTTGCTCCAGATTGATAAAAGCCGCGTCGAGTATTCCGAGTTGTTTCATCTGAACCTTCCGCTCGCCGCTTGCGAGTTCCTGCTGTAAGAGATTGGCCTGCGCGCCACCGAGCGGGCGCGCTACCGAGCGGGCGCGCCACCGAGCGATTATAGCCGCGCTTTCGCGCCGTGTATCGCGAGCCTGACACGCGCGCCTGGCCGCCTTGCGGCCGCAGCGGCTTCATGGCATCTTGGCGCGCGTCGCCGCAGGCTGGACGATGGGCAGACAGCTGTAGAGAGAGCCGCGCAGACCGGCGGCCCTTATAGCACTTCAGGACGGTCTTTCGCCAGAAATTGTGATGAGCAGATGGTTGACAAGCTGAACAAGCGGTACCCGTGCCCGGGCCTGCGGCCGCTGCTGCAATCCCTGGGTCTGGTTTGCGTGCTGCTGCTTCCGTCCCCCGCGCCAGCTGGAACGCCTGCCCCCTACGGTGAGGATTTCGTCCGGCTCGGGCAGAGCTGGCAGGATGCGGGCAGGCTCGCCCTGCAGCCGCCACCAGCCGCGGCCAACGCCGCCGAGTTGGACAGCGTGCGCTATGAACGCGAACTCGGCCAGCTCGAAGCCCAGGGCGGACCCTATGCCGCAACGCTGGCGGAGCCGCTGGCCGACCTGGCCCGGGTATTGCGCCGCAGTGGTGACATCGCCCGGGCACAGCAGGCCTACCAGCGGGCACTGCACCTGGTGCGGGTCAACGAAGGCCTGTACAGCGAGCGCCAGGTCCCTATCCTCAGGGAGTTGTTTGAGATCTACCGGGTGACCGGCGACATGGCGATGCTGGACGCTCGCTATGACTATTTCTTCAGCTTGTACGGCAGCGGCCAGCCGCCCTACACCCCGATCCGGCTCGGCGCCGGCCTGGAGTACCTGCGCTGGCAGCGCGAAGCGGTGCGCCTGGGGCTGGATGAGCGGGACACCGAGCGCCTGCTGGCGCTGCATTCCCTCAATGAGCAGATGCTGCAGCGCGCCGCCGCCGACCCCGCCGTGGATTTCGCCGGCTACCGTGCACTGGCACTGAGCCAGCTGCGCAATCTGTACCTGCTGCTGGACCGCTACGAGCCCGCGGTTGAACCGATGGGCCAGTTGACGGCTACCGGTATGCCTGGCGCCTGGGAGGACGTCGACGCTGGCCAGCGCCGGCTGGAGACCCTGCAGCGCAATGCTCTTGCGCGGGGCCGCACCCTGCTGGATCAACTGATCCAGCGCACTCCACCTGCGCAGGTGGAGGAGCTTGCCGCTGCCTGGCTGGAACTTGGCGACTGGAACCAGTGGAATGACCGCCCGCAGCAGGCGCTCGCGGCCTATGGCGAGGTGGCCAGCTTACTGCAGGGGGCCGGCCTGGACGATTTGCTGCAACAGTGGCTGGGAGAGCCGGTGGAACTGCCGGCCAATGGAGCGTTCTGGCAGCCCCGGCCGGGGCAGGGTGCAACTGCGCCGGTGGTGATGCAGGCCAGCTACGATGTGTCCGCCGCGGGCAGGGCCAGCAATGTCGAAGTCAGCGCAGTGGTCAGCGATAACGCTGGCAAGGCCGGCAAGGTCAGGCGCGGCCTGGCCCAGACCCGCTTCCGGCCGAGCCTGGTCAACGGTGAGCCGCAGGCCCGGACGGGCTTGTCGCGGCAATACGAGGTTTTGGACTGAGCGCGTTCTCAGGCGTTGTGGATAACCAGGATGGCGCCGCTGGCCTTGATCGGCGAGCGTGTGTTCCAGTCGATGACCTCCGCGCAGTAGCGCTCGACGCAGCGCGCCGCCATCTGGTGAAAGGTCGGACGTTCCGGGTCGGCAATCAGGATATGCTTCACCCCTGCTTTCACCGCGCGATCGACCATTCGGTACACCGGGTCAACCAGCTCATCCCAGAAACAGATATCGGCGGCGATGAGCATATCGAACTGCGCCAGCTGGCGGCCGGACAGCTTCTCGAACCGTGAAACCAGCGGGGTGGTCTGCACGCCGTTGAGTCTGGCCGCAACGTCGAGGAAGGGAAACACGTCGGGATCGGCATCCATGGAAGTCACCGTCGACCCGAGGGTCTTTGCGCACCAGATACCCGAAGCGCCCCAGCCGCAGCCCACATCGATGACCCTGCCGGCGTGCTCGGGCGGATTCTGCTTGAGGTAATCGATCAGGAGGCAGCTGGACTTCCATAACTTGTTGCCGTGTATGGATGGATACTTGCCCTCGCGCCTGACCCGGCGAATTTCGGGGTGGGAGGCGGTGGGCATGATGGAGCCGCGGAAGCGCCTCTGGGTACGTACCTTCTCTTTACTCAATGTCAGTTCCTTGTGGTTTTGAATGATGCGCGGGGTGTCGCAACCGGCTTACCCGGTAAACTAGTCCAGGGCCTCGACGTCTTCAGCCTGGGGGCCCTTGTCGCTGTCGGCAACGATGAAAGTGACCTTCTGGCCATCGCGCAGGCCGCGCCTCCCGCCACCCCTGATAGAGCGGAAATGCACGAAGATTTCCTCGCCATCGTCCCGGGTGATAAAACCGAAGCCCTTGGAAACGTTGAACCACTTTACCTGCCCATGCTGTCGTGTCCCGACACCGGCGGTAGCGAGAGGGGCGGGTTTCGTGTCGGCCTGACGTGGCCCGGCCTGGCGTGGCCCGGCCTGGCGCGGCGTGCGCTGGTTTTTCTGCGACGTGTTGGTGGCTGCGGGCGCAGTGCCCCCCAGCGGCAGCGACACCAGCAGGGCGGTGGCGAGCGTAGCGGCGCAAAATGCGATGAACAGGATCGGAGCGGTATGCCCCTCGCCGACATACCAGGTGGTCAGGGCTGTCGCGACGACAGCGACAGCCACGCTGATGATCAGTTTTACAGTAAGCTTCATGGATAGTCTCTCATAGGGTCATGCCCCGGGGTGGTTGGGGCGCGAATGCGGCGCAAGTTTATCATCAAACAGTGCGAGAGGGAGATGGAGAGGGAGACCCGCCCCGGCGGGGCAGGGTGCCGGTTCGGGATACCCGGGGGCTAGAGTTTCGTGACGTCCTCAGCCTGCAGGCCCTTGGGGCCTTCAACCAGCTTGAACTCCACGGCCTGGCCTTCGTTGAGGGTGCGATAACCCTCACCCTGGATGGATCGAAAGTGGACGAACACGTCGTCCGCGCTGTCCTGCCGGGTGATGAAGCCAAAACCCTTGGCGTTGTTAAACCACTTCACCGTGCCGCTTACGCGATCAGTCATACCACTTTCCTCGGACTTCTACTTTGCTTTTATTAGGGCCTCACTTTCAAACGAGGTTGAGCGATAAAGCCCGGAATTTCCTGTCACCGAGGTATTGTTACATCTGGCGGATATGTCGCTCCTGCTCCTGTAACGTCTCCAGCGCCTGCTGCTGCGCCTGCATTTTTTCCTGTTCCTTCGCCACTACGGCTGCCGGCGCCTTGGCAACGAAAGCCGCGTTGCCCAACTTGTCCTTGATGCGTGCCAGGTCTTGCTCCAGCCTGTCGATTTCCCTGCCCAGGCGAAGTAACTCCGCCTTCTTGTCGATCAGGCCCGCCATGGGCACCAGGATCTCGAGGTCTCCCACCAGTGCCGTTGCCGCCACGGGGCTTTGCGCGCCACCGTCGAGCCAGCTGATATCGGCCACTTTAGCCAGTTTCTTCAGGCACTGCACATTTTCTTCCAGCCTTGAGCGGTCTCGCTGGTCACCGTTGCGCAAAATAATGGGGAGTTCCCTGCCCGGTGGTATGTTCATCTCACCGCGGATATTGCGAATGCCCACAATCACGCCTTTAAGCCATTCTATATCTGCGTTTGCGACAGTGTCCACGCCTTTCTCCGCAGCCTCGGGGTAGGGTTGCAGCATGATAGTGGGACCGGTGATCCCGCATAGCCGCCCTACGGTTTGCCAGATTTCCTCGGTAATAAATGGCATAAACGGGTGCAGCAGGCGCAGGCTGGTTTCCAGCACGTGCAGCAGGGTGTGGCGGGTCCCGCGCTTGGCCTCGGCGCTGGCGTTGTCGTCCCACAGTACCGGCTTGGAGAGTTCCAGGTACCAGTCGCAGAATTCGTTCCAGACGAATTCGTACAGCGCCTGCGACGCCAGGTCGAAGCGGTAATTGTTGACGGCGCGCGTGACCTCCGCCGTCGCTGACTGCAGTTTACCTGTGATCCAGCGATCGGCGAGGCTCAGCTCAAGCATCGCGTCTGCCCCTGTGCCGCAGTCCTGGTTCTCGCAATTCATCAGCACATAGCGGGCTGCATTCCAGATCTTGTTGCAGAAATTGCTGAAGCCCTCGATGCGGCCGATATCGAACTTGATATCCCTGCCGGTGGAGGCGAGGGAGAAATAGGTGAAACGCAGGGCGTCGGTGCCATAGGCGGCTATGCCGTTGGGGAACTGCCTGCGGGTCGCCTGCTCGATCCCCGCCGCCAGTTGCGGTTGCATCATGCCGGCGGTGCGCTTGCTGACGAGGCTTTCCAGGTCGATGCCGTCGATCAGGTCGATGGGATCGATCACGTTGCCCTTCGACTTCGACATCTTCTGGCCTTCCGCGT
>CAYTDW010000250.1:0-4988 GCA_964436585.1 uncultured Halioglobus sp.
TATGGAACAGGTCCAGCTTCTTGCCGATTTTCCGGTGGTCGCGTTTCTCGGCTTCCTCGATGCGCGTGAGGTACTGCTTGAGCTGCTTTTTGCTGGCCCAGGCGGTGCCGTAGATGCGCTGCAGCATCTCGTTTCTGGCATCGCCGCGCCAGTAGGCACCGGCCACCTTGGTCAGCTTGAACGCCTGCAATTTGCCGGTGCTGGGCACATGGGGGCCTCGGCACAGGTCCATCCAGGCGCCCTGGCGGTAGAGGCTGATCTCCTCGCCCTCGGGCAGCTCCTCGATGATCTGCACCTTGTAGTTCTCGCCCATGTTGCGAAACAGCTCAATGGCCCTTTCGCGGCTGACCACCAGCCGTTCGACGGGCAGGTCCTGCTCCACCAGCTCTTCCATGCGCTGCTCGATCCTGGCCAGGTCCTCGGGTGCAAAACTGTGGCCGGTGGCGAAATCGTAGAAGAAGCCGTCCTCTATCACCGGGCCGATGGTCACCTGTACCCCGGGGAACAGCTCCTGTACCGCCATGGCCAGCAGGTGGGCGGTGGAGTGGCGGATGACCTCGAGTCCCGCGTCGTCGCGGTCGGTGATAATGGCCAGCGCTGCGTCCCGTTCGATGATATGGGAGGTATCGACCATGCGCCCGTCGACCACAGCCGCCAACGCGGCTTTTGCCAGGCCGGCGCCGATATCGGCGGCAACATCGTGTACGGTGACAGGGTTGGCAAATGAGCGCTGGCTGCCGTCCGGCAGGGTGATAGCAGGCATGGGTTGTTCCTTTCGTCAGTGGTGGCCACTACCAAAGGCCACGTGATTACATCTAAGCTATTAATTTAATTACCATTTAGAAACTTTCCGGCGTATTCGCCGACTCAGTGCGATCGGCGGGGCCGTGGCCTCCGTCGCGGGGGCGAGATAATGCCCGAACAGGCCTATAAAAGAAACCCCGCCTGCCCAGGCCGGCGGTGCCTACTACTATAACTCCCGGACGCTTCAGGCGTCCTCCGGGGATGGCCGGGCGCCGACAGATAACAGGGACCTCACCCGCGCCAGCAGATCCACCCCTTCCCCGGGGACAAACCGGTACCTGACCTGCACCGTGGGCAGGGACAACGCGAGCAGGCTGGCGATATTCGCCGGGCTCGCGTTCAGCACCAGTTCCGTGCCGGAGGCTTCTATGGTGGCTTTCAGTTCGCGGCGCTGGTGATCGGAATAACCCATGGCGGGGAGGACCGCAAGCAGCTGGGGATACTCGGTGTAGATATCCCGGAGGCTGCCGACGGCGCAGCTGCGCGGGTCCACCACCTCTCCCGCCCCGTATTTGTGTGCGGCCACCCAACCCGCGCCGTAACCCATGCCGCCGTGGGTCACCGTGGGACCGTCCTCGACGATGAGAACCCGCTTGCCCTTTACCCGCGCAGGCTCAGCCGCGCTCACTTCCAGATCCGCCAGCAGCAATTGCGCCGCGGGATTGATGGCCTGCTTCAGCGCGCGGATGGCCTCGATATCCGCCGCCGAAGCCCGGCCTGTCTTGTTGATCACCACGATGTCCGCCGCCCGGAAATTGGTCTCTCCGGGATAGTAGCCAGGGCCATGGGCCGCGCGCAGCGCATCGCATACAACGATGTTGAGGTCCGGTTTTATAAAGGCGAAATCGTTGTTGCCGCCATCCCACAGGATCAGGTCCGCCTCGGCCTCCGCGGCGCGCAGAATCGCCTGGTAGTCCACCCCGGCAAAAATGACCAGCCCCTGTCGCACATAGGGTTCGTACTCCTCCCGCTCCTCTATGGTGCAGTCGTGCAGATCCAGGTCCGCGAGGGTGGCGAAGCGCTGCACCGCCTGGGCCCGCAGGTTGCCGTAGGGCATGGGGTGGCGCAGGGTCGCCAGCCGCACGCCCTCGTTCGCCAGTGTTCGCGCCAGCCACTGGGTCAGGGGGCTCTTGCCGGTGCCGGTGCGGGTCGCGGTGATCGCCACCACCTTGCGCCGGCTCACCAGCGTGGTGTGGGCCGGGCCAAGCAGCACAAAACTCGCCCCGGCGGCCTGCGCGATCGACACCCGGTGCATCACCTCGACATGGGACAGGTCGCTGTAGGCAAAAAACACGAAATCGATGGCCAGGGATTTGATCAGGGCCGCCAGCTCACTTTCATCGTGGATGGGAATATCGCTGTCATAGCCCTCGGGCGCGAGCTCATGCGGATAGCTGCGCTGGGCGATAAAGGGAATCTGGGCGGCGGTAAAGGCGCATACGCGGAACTCGGGATGCGCCGCAAAAAAGGTGCGGAAATTGTGAAAATCGCGGCCGGCGGCGCCCATGATGATGCAATTAAATGCCACGGGCCGGCTCCACCACCGTACCGGCCTCACCCTGGAGGGCGGCGGCGAGATCCCCCGGCTGGCAGATGACCGCGCGCCCGCCGGTGGCCTGTACAAACTGGATCGCGGCCTCGACCTTGGGCCCCATGCTGCCCGCGGGAAAATGCCCCGCCGCCAGCCAGCCGGACAGTTGCTCCGGGGTGGTACGGGCGACCAGCCTCGCCGCGTCGCCGCCAAAGTCGGTGTAGGCGCCGGCCACCCCGGTGACCATCACCAGCTGCCGGGCCCCCACGCCGATGGCCAGCAGCGCGGACGCCAGGTCCTTGTCCACCACCGCCTCCACGCCCTTGAGACCCTCAGCGGTATCGGTAACGGGGATACCCCCGCCCCCGGCGGCGATCACGATGATTCCCAGCGCGAGCAGTTGCCGGATAACCGCCAGTTCCACGATCTCGATCGGCCTGGGCGAGGGCACCAGGCGCCGCCCCTGCCGTTCTTGTCATAGACCAGGGCCAGCCCGGCGCTTGCCAGCGTCGCCGCCTGCGGCGGATCGAACCAGGGGCCGATGGGCTTGCTCGGATGGGCAAAGGCCGGGTCACTGGCTGCCACCCGCACCTGGGTCAGCAGGGCCGCCACCGGGCGCTGGCCCCGGGTCAGGTTGTGCAGGGTCTGCTGCAGCACGTAACCGATCTCCCCTTCCGACTCCGCCACGCAGACTTCCAGCGGCAGGGCGTAGGCTTTGCCCAGCGCCTCCTCGACCCGGGTCAGTATGTAGCCCACCTGGGGGCCGTTGCCGTGGGTGATCAGTAGCTGCCGACCCGGTTCCAGTGCGCCGGCAAGGGGAGCGAGGGTCCGGTCCGCGAACTCGAACTGCCCCGCCATGGTCAGCGCCTCACCCGGACGGGCGAAGGCATTGCCCCCGAGGCTCACGACCCAGGGCTGTTGCAATTCAGGCCCCGCGCCGCGGTGCGACTTTTTTCTTTGCCCTGGCGGGGCGGCGTGCCGGTTTTGCCGCTGTCGCGGCCTTTCGCCGCGCCTTCGGCGGCGTCGCGGCGGAGCGTTTTGCCAGCCACTCCACCGACTGGGCCCAGACCGCGTCCTGTGCCTTGCTGCCGATGATCACGCCCATATGGCCGCCTGGCGCGAGGCGGAAATCCTTGTCTCTGGCGGGGACGATGTCGACGATCTTGCGCGCGATTTCCGCAGGTACCAGGATGTCGGTCTCGCCGGCGAATGCCAGCAGGCTGGACTGGATCCTGTCCAGCTCCGCCACCTGGTCGCCCACGTCCATCCTGCCTGTGGCCAGCTGGCCCTCCCCTACCACCTTCACCGCCATATCCCTGATGACCCCGCCGGGGTAAAGCAGCATGTGGTTGAGGTAATCCGCGGTGGTGCTGTGGGACTTGACGAACTCCCGGTCCGACAGCCGCGTCACCAGGTCCCAGTAAGTGGTGACGCTGCCCACCGGGTCGGTCAGCTTGAATGCCAGGGTCGTGGCCCATGGCGGCAATGCGAGTCGCGCGGGATCCAGCGCCTTCATGCGCAGGTTGGTGTAGTTGCTCACCAGCTGTGCCGCCATGTTGAGACCCTGGCCGGCGCCGGCCACACCGGCGATCACACCGCGGCCGCTCTCGAGATCGATGGGGCTGGCGACGGTGATGATATTGCGGATGGCCGGATCCTGTACCTGGCCCTGGTGCAACAGGCACAGCAGGCCGCCCATGCACCAACCCATCATCGAAACGTCTTCACTGCCGGAGTGGGCGCGGATCTTGTCCAGGGCGATACCCAGCATGGTGTAGGAGTAGTCCTTGAGGCCGAGGTGGGCGTGTTCCTTTTTCGGCCTGCCCCAGTCCACCAGGTAGGTCCTGAAACCGCTGGCGGCCATGTAGCGCACCAGGCTGCGCTGGGGCATCAGGTCGAAGGTCTCGGTCGTCACCCCCAGGGGTGGCACCAGCACCAGGGGCACCGCGTGCTGCTGACGCTGCACCGGCATCAGGCTGCCATCGACCAGTTCGATTTCCTCCTCTTCCGGCAGGCCGTAGTAGCGCACTGCCATCAGGTCACCGTCGTGCACCAGCTCGAACCAGGTACGGCCGGACTGGATGAGGGTATCGCGCTTGAACAGCCAGTCGGTGCCGTTGGCGGCGCTTTTCGCCAGCCGCCGGTTGAGCGCGAGCCCCCCTTCCAGCGCCTTCCTTGCCAGGCTGTTCATGCCGCATCCTCCATCGACTGCACAATGTCTTCCAGTTCCACCAGGGCCCGGCCGAGGTAGACCGCCAGGCGTTGCAGGTGCGGCAGGGTATCGCGGGCGCCGGTAAAGCCGATGTTCAGGGTGCCGGCATAGCTCACGCAGTCGATACTCAGGGCCGCGTATTGCAGCAGCTGGCTGATGGGATAGATCGCGTCGAGTCGGGCCCCGTCGAAGTACCGCGGGGTATCGCTGCCCTGGGTGTTGGAGATTTTCAGGTTGAACACGGTCGGCACGAACCGCCCCACTGCGGGCAGCTGGCTGGCAAACAGCGGCGCCGCGCGCAACAACACATAGGGTGTCACCGCGTCCTCGGGCAGCGAGGCCCGGTCTGCCCGCACCGTCTTTATCGATTCCTTGACCGCCGCCAACCGTTCCAGCGGCTCGCCGATCTGGGTGCCCAGTTCCACCCGGATCCCGGCGATC
>CAYTDW010000251.1:0-4986 GCA_964436585.1 uncultured Halioglobus sp.
AGGAAATGCTGCTGCGGCCCCTGTATGCCTGGGATGCCTGGATGAACTGGGCGCCCAAGGCCATCGTGTGGTTTCACGCCAAGGGGCTGACGCCCTATGTCACCCCGGAACAATGGCTCACCCAGGGGTCGGAAACACTCGGTTATACGCTGGGCAATAGCGAGGCCTCGACCTACCCGCCCACGGTACCGCTGATTCAGCTGTGGAGCATGCTCGGCGCCGGAACCTGGGACGACAGCCGCCTGTTTCTGCCCTGGTTTCTCGCTGCACTGAATCTCGGCCTGGCACTCTACGGCCACCTGCGCCTGGCGGGCGCAAGCGTCATTGTTTCGACAGTTGCATGCTACATGCTGCTGAGCATGCCCTATCCAAACGTGCATACCACACTGGCTGGCTACGCCGATTTATGGCTTGCAGCCTGCTTCGGCCTGGCCGTCTTCGCGCTCCACGAATGGCAGAGAAATCGACAATGGGCATACGCAGCGCTGTGCCTCTTCCTGGCCTCTATGTGCAGCCAGTTAAAAAACCCGGGCATAGTCCTGGGAGCAATCATACTTGCCACATTCTTCAGATCGTTGCTGAACCTCAGCCAGCGGACTGAGCTGGCCATTGCTCTGGTGTTGGCGGTGCTGCTTGGATTGACGCTGGTATTCGGCGTCAGCGTCGACATCCCATTACTGGGGCATATCTCATTCAGTCGTAGTGCCCTTTCACTGCCTGGACTCGGCGACTTCAGGTTTGAGTACCAGTCGGTATGGCCTGCCTTCACCCAGTCATTGTTCACTTTGCTCAACTGGAACCTGATATTCTATCTTGGCATTCTGGTAATTTTGATCAGGGTTGTCCGTGGCGAACTGCTCAAGCCGGCATCGAATGAACTGCTGGTGCTGGCTTTGACAGCAGTATTTCTGGTGGTGGTTTTCCAGTTTACGGGCCACACCCAGGAGGCGCTGAATTTCGTAACGATCAATAGGGCAATCCTGCATGCGATCCCTGCCCTGGTGTTTTACCTGTTCCTGCAAATCGATGGGCACTTTTCTGAAAAGCGGCACCCTGCCGATGGCGGCCCAGTTGATCGCTAGCGTTTTCCCCGGTGCCCGGGCTGAAGCATTGTTCGCCCACACATTTAAAAGTGCGCAACCGATAATCGCCAGGGTCTGTGATGGTATTTAGGCAAGCACTTCGCAACAGTATTCCTCCTGCATTGAAGCTGTTTTTGCAACGCAGCGCGGTTGTCACACTCATCCGCGTGACAGGCCTGTTGATTGTTTTCTGCCTCCAGATTCTCCTGGCCCGGCTGATCGGCAGTAGCGAAGAATACGGCAAATACGCCTGGGGCCAATCGATCCTGTTCATGGCGGGAACGCTGGCCGCAATGGGTGTGCCCATTGCGACCAGCCGATTTATTGCCTCCCTGAATACGTCAGAGAACGAACATGCCGTAGCAGCGGTGGTTTATCGCGCTCGCAGACTGCTTTCGTGGTCCTTCTGCATACTACTGCTGCTTGCCCTCGGCATGCTTTTCGCGGGCAAAACGATAACGAACTACAGTTTGTACCTGAATCTATCTGCCATAGCCCTGGTGTTCGCGCCCGGGGTGTCACTGCTGCTGCTTTACCAGCATATGTCCCGGGCGCGACAATGGCTTTTCCTTGCATTCCTACCGATGCAGGTGCTCCGTCCGGCCGCGACCGCCCTGCTGGCAGTAACCGCCTGGTGGCTTCTCGGAGATAGCCTCTCCGGAGCACTGACCCTGATCCTGGTTGGCTTGAGTGTCTTTGCAGCAAGCCTTATCCAGGGATCGATTTTTCACTCTCGACAAGGAAAACTTCTGGCAGGGGCACAGGACTCCGCCAGCCACAGTGAGGAGTACCATCCTGCCGAGCTTTCCCGTACCGCTTTTCCCATATTTGTAACGCGCATTGCGAGCGTGATAATAGAGTATTCCAATGTACTTCTGGTTGGCTTCCTGGCCGGTCCCGCGCAGGCCGGGGCCTACTTTGCCGCGGAGAGGCTGGCGCAGCTTGCGCTTATACCTCCTTCCATAATGAGCTCAGTGTGCCAACCTGAATTGGCTGCCGCGAACGCCATGGGGAACCCAGAACTGCTGAAAGGTATCAACCGACGCGCGGTCCACGGCGGCCTCTGGCCAACTGTCGCCATAGGCTTGGTCTCGATACTTCTTGCCGGTCCATTGCTGTCACTGTTCGGAGACAGCTTCGCTTCAGCGACCCCTGTTCTCGTCATTCTCATACTTGGACTGATATTGAAAACCGCTCTAGGGCCCGTGGAAGATCTGCTTTTGATGACCGGACACCAGCGAGTGCTGCCGCGAGTAATGTTTGTAACAGCCATCTTCCACCTGCTGTCACTGAGTGTGCTGGTGCCGCTACAGGGGGCAGCCGGTGCGGCCGTGACCAGCGCTATGAGCGGCCTTTTGTCATCCTTCTGGCTGATGCGGCTGGTAAAAGACAAAGTTGCCATTGACCCGACGATATTGGCTGGCAGGAATTAGCAGGCGGCCAAGCTCTCGGAATACCTGCCCCCCGGGTGTTTCACCGCGGCGTGTACCAGGGCACCACCGCCTGTTGTGGCTGCAGCGGTATCTGGCCCAGTTGCCTGAGCACCGCTTCATCCAGCAGGGGGTCCGCCGTGCGCACTCGCCACTGTGTCAGCTCTGCCAGCAGGTCATCCCGCAGAGTTTGGTGCTCCGGCCGCTGCGAGAGATCGTGCCGCTCATCCGGATCATTTTCAAGATCGAAGAGCTCGATTTGCGCCGGGGCATCTCCCGCCGGCAAGTGGTGAATCAACTTCCACCGGCCGTTGGTCACCGCCCGCGCCGGGGCCCACATCTGCGGCGTATGGAAGTGCGTCTCGGTAAACAGGTACTCGCGCCAGTCGGTGGCAGCAGGGCGCAGCAGCGGACCCAGGTCCCTGCCCGCATAGTGCTCGCTGCTCGGGGGCATAGTCACCCCGGCCAGTCGCAGGACGGTGGGCATGATATCCACCATTGACACCAGCTCATCGCGCACCTGGCCGGGCGTTACCCCGGGGCCGGCGATGATCAGGGGGATGCGCGTGCCGGCCTCGTACAGCGTGGCCTTGGCGCGCGCAAACGCCGGGCCGTTATCACTCCAGATCACAATCAGCGTATTGTCCAGTCGACCCGCCTTGCGCAGCTCATCGACGATTCGGCCCACGATCGAATCCAGCCGGGAGACGCTGTTGTAATAATTGGCGATCTCCTGCGTGGCGGCGCCGGGGTTCCAGCTGAAGGGCCTCACCTGGTCGGCACTGATCGGGGCTGCGGGAAGGCCGCCGTGCTGGCGCACAAAGGGCGGGTGCGTATCCGCCAGGTCGATCTGGATATAGAACGGTGCGCCCTCGGCCTGCTTGAAATAGCTGGCGACTTTCTCCCCCACCCTGTCGATGTCCAGGGTCCAGGGAGGTGCAGATTCCGCTGCCAGATCATCGAAAAACTCGAAAGCGGAGGCGGGAGCGACATGCAGTTTTCCCGCCAGGGCGGTGAAATAACCGCGCTGCTCTTTTAACAGCCGCGGCATGACAGGCCAGTCCCGCGTCATGCCAAAGCCCATATGGGCGAGCCCCAGCTGCCCGTTCTGGTGGGGATACAGGCCAGTCAGGAATGCGGCCCGGCTCGAGCTGCAGGACGGCTGCGTGACGTAGGCCCGGGTAAAACGGGTTCCGCGGGCAGCAAGCGCATCGATGTTCGGTGTCGGGATGGTGAGGTCGCCGTAACTCCCCAGCTGGGTGCCCAGGTCGTCCGCCGCTATAACAAGGATGCCGGGCGCGGCGGGCCCGGTATCGCCCGTACAGGAAACGCACAGCGGCAGCAGGGCGCTGGCAAGCAACACCAGCAGTGATCGGAAAGACATGAGCTACTGACCTACCCTGTGCCTGGAACGGCTATTTTACGCCCAGGTATTTCTCCGTGAGCTTGTCGATCGACCAGGAGTCCGGTTTCTGGCTCGGCGGATAGTCCTTGAAGGTTGACAGGAACTGGGACATGACCGCCAGGCCCATGTAGCCCTGAGGTGCCTTGTCGATCATCCAGTCCCAGTAGGTATTGGCGTTATGATCGGCCCGCTCGAAGGGATCCCGGCGCAGGTTGAAGAGCTTGAACATACGCAGGGTGACAAAGGGCTCTGCCCACAGGGCCATGGTCTGGGCGCGGTTCTCGGCGAAGACCAGTTTCCAGTCGCCAACCCGGATTCCGACGGGCATACCGCTGTCTTCCAGGTAGATAAATTCGCGCCGGGGAGCCTTTTCGACCTCGCCGGTCAGGTAGGGCAGGAAGTTGTAACCGTCGAGGTGCAGCCTGGACTTCTTGTTGCCCACCTGCCTGCCTTTGAGCAGGTCCTGCTTGAGGTTGGGGTCGCCGGCGACGGCCGCAAGGGTCGGCATCCAGTCCAGGTGCGACATGACCTGGTTGGAGATCTGCCCGGGCTTGATCTTACCCGGCCAGCGCACCATGGCGGGCACCCGGTAGGCGCCTTCCCAGTTGGTGTTCTTCTCGCTGCGGAAGGGGGTCACCCCGGCGTCCGGCCAGGTGTTGAAGTGCACGCCGTTGTCGGTGGAGTAGAACACGATGGTGTTGTCGGCAATCTTGAGCTGGTCCAGCTGGTCCAGCATCTGGCCCACCAGTTTGTCGTGAGCCACCATCACATCATTGTAAAAACCCTGGCCGGACAGGCCCACATTCTTCGCTGCGATGTGGGTGCGAAAATGCATACCGGTGGTGTTGAGCCAGACGAAGAAGGGCTTGTCAGCCTTGACCGCCTTGTCGATAAATTTTTGGGCGCCGGCGACAAACTCCTCGTCCGCGGTCTCCATGCGCTTGCGGGTCAGGGCGCCGGTATCCTCGATGCGGCCGTCCGCGTAGGAATGGATCACGCCGCGGGGGCCGAACATTTTGCGAAAGGCCGGGTCGGCGGGGTAGTCAGGATCCTCCGGTTCCTCCTCGGC
>CAYTDW010000252.1:0-4977 GCA_964436585.1 uncultured Halioglobus sp.
GAGCGCACCCGCGCCGGCGTGACGCCCAGGGCATCCCACCATTGCAGACCCGCAACAGGTCGCCCGAGCAGGGATGCTCCTTCGACATTGCAGAATGTGACTTGCTCACTGGCGCGGTCCACGTGCAGAACCGTGGCCCCTGGCAGCGGGGGAAAGTGATTTTCATCCAGCATAGGTGCGCTGCTGACTCCGCCTCGATGATGAACCGGTAGCCCGCTCCTGGACAGAGTCGGAGCGGCACACCAGGCTCTCATGGTACTCACTGTAAGGGGCTATCATCCCATAGCTTCGGCCTGCCGAGTACCGCTATTACATCGTCCGCGGCCGGCAATGGCGCGGCCAGCAATGCGAGGCACGTCCAGATTTCCCTTGTGCTTTATTTGTAATAATCATATATAAGCCTGAACGATGGCAACGCCTGCCGAGTGCCGTTGTAGCCAAATAGAAAGCAAAATCACGGGGAAAGCCGCTTAATCTGCAGCCATTGCCATGACAGGTGTACTTCATCATTTAGCCCGCATCGTAAATACGGTGGCACTGGCTGAGCAACCCATCGACCAGGTAAACCTGGTCGTCGAATCCATCAGTACGACCATGGCGGCGGATGTCTGCAGCCTCTACCTGGCGAATTCCCGCGGTGAAATGCTCTTGCTTGCCTCGCACGGCCTCGCGTGCGCCGCGGTGCGCAAGGTCAGGATTCCTCCCGGCAAGGGACTCGTGGGGTTGGTGGCGGCAAGCCGCCACCCGGTCAACCTCGCGGATGCCGAATCACATCCGGCGTATTTCTATATTGCCGAGACCGAGGAGGAGCGCTTCCACAGTTTCTGCGGCGTGCCGCTGGTGCACACCGGTAAGGTGATCGGCGTACTGGTTGTACAGGGCCGCGAAGTCCGCCAGTTCAGCGAGGAGGAGCAGGGGTTCCTGGTGACCCTCGCCGCCCACCTGGCCCTGCTGCTGGCCAACAGTCCCCTGGCCTCGGACCAACCCGACACTGGTGAGGGACGGGTTTCCGGTATTCGCGGGGCACCCGGCATCGGCATAGGTTACAGCCACCTGTGCGATCACGGGGAGCTGTACGCCGTTGCCAACGCGCCCTGCCACGATACGGCGGCGGCGCTGCATGACTGGCACGCTCTGCTGGCCGTGGTGCGCAGCGAAATCGAACAGGAACAACAGGCGGTGGCGGGCGAGCTGTCCGAAAGCGTGGCCGGCATTTTTTCCGCCTACACCCTGCTGCTGGCCGACTCGGCTTTCCTGGATCACGTGGAACAGGGCATTCTCGACGGCAACTGGTTGCCCGGAGCGCTGCGCCAGGCCATCCAGCATTTCGCGGAACTGTTCCGGGCGATGGACGACCCCTACCTGAACGCCCGGCAGGAAGATATCCACCATATCGGCAACAAGCTTTACAATGCCTGGCGCGGTATCAGGCCCGAGTCGATGCGGACGGACCGGCGCATCATCCTGCTGGGTGCCCAGGTCAGCGTATCCGATATCGCAGCTGTTCCCGCCGGCATGCTGATGGGTATCGTCTGCTTTGAAGGCTCGACCCTGTCGCATACGGCGGTGCTGGCCAATGCACTGGGCGTGCCGGCGGTGATGGGCACCGGCAGTATCCGCAACCTGGTGAACGACTGCCTGCTGATAGTCGATGGCAACAGCGGCCAGGTGGTGCTTAACCCGGCGGCGCCAGTCCTGGCGGAGTACCGCAAGCTCGAGGATGACCAGCGCCAGCTGCTGCAGCAGCTGGAGCAGATCCGCGAGTTTCCGGCGGTAACCACCGACGGCACCGAGATTACGCTTTACACCAACACCGGCCTGCTGGCCGATATCTCACCGGGCCTGCGCAATGGCGCCCAGGGGGTTGGCCTCTACCGCACGGAAATCCCGTTCATGATCCGCAACAGCTTCCCTTCAGAGGAGGAGCAGGTGGGGGTTTACCGCCAGGTGCTTGCGGCCTATGCGGGCAGGCCGGTGCATATGCGTACCCTCGACATCGGGGGCGACAAGCAGCTGCCCTATTTCCCACTGGGGAAAGAGGAAAACCCGGCGCTGGGTTGGCGCGGAATTCGCTTCACCCTGGACAACAGCCCGTTGTTGATGACCCAGGTGCGAGCCATGATCCGGGCATCGGAGGGGCTGGATAACCTTCGCATCCTGCTGCCCATGATCAGCTCGACCGGTGAGATTGACGAATTCCGGGACCTGCTCGCCGATGCAATGCTCCAGCTGCACGCAGAGGGGCACAGGCTGACGCGCCCGGCGCTGGGCGTGATGGTCGAGGTTCCCGCCGCCATCTCACAGATTCCGTTCTGGCGCGGCAAGATCGATTTCATATCGATTGGCTCCAACGACCTCAGCCAATACCTGCTGGCGCTGGATCGCAACAATCCGCGGGTTGCGGCCCGCTATGATCACGTGCATCCCGCCGTGCTGCTGGAGGTGCGCCGCATCCTGGAACTGGCGGGGGCACATGGGCTGCCGGTGAGCCTGTGCGGCGAAATGGCTTCCGACCCCGTGGCGGTGGTGCTGCTGCTGGGGCTGGGGCTGCGCACCCTGAGCATGAGCGCCACCAAGATCCCGCAGATCAAGTGGCTCATTCGCAGCCTGCCGGTCAGCACCGCGCAGCAGTTGGCGCTCGATGCGCTGGCATGCGTGTATCCGGCGGAAATTCGCTCCAGGGTGGAGGCCGCGCTGGCAAGCGCCGACATGCAGGAAGTCTTCAGCCGCAACCCGACGCGCCCGAAGATCACTACGGGCGCGTGACCGGGATGCGCCAGCGGCTGCGCTCCCGGCTCAGTTCATCCCGATGAGGGAGCGCCGCAACTCCGGCCGACTGGTATCAGGTGACAGCCAGATCGCCAGGAAACTCGGGCCGAATTGTGGATCATCGATGCTTCCCAGCGGCTTGCCATTGAGCAGGAAAGTGCTGCGACCGCTCTCACTCATTTCCAGCGCCAGCACATCGTCCTCCCTGACATCCGGCCACAATCGCGCCAGTTCCTGCAGCCACAACTCCTTCTCCTGCGCGCGCAGTTGCAGATGCTGCCACTCGTTGCGGGTATGCTCCACCAGGTCGGCAGCCTCGATATCGCGCAGGTATTCCAGCTCCAGCCGCAGGGGTCGCTGACCATCCGTGTAACTGCCGTCCGCGGTGTAGAGGCGGGAATCGTAGATCGACCAGAACAGGACTTCGAGCCGCGCCTGGCCAACCAACTGCAGTTGCTCCGCCTGGGCATTCCCGGCAAGCAATAGCGCCAACAGCCAGAGACTGAACCTGTTCATGAGATCCCCCTGCCCTGCACTAACGCGCGGGAATCGCCGAGCCGATACATCAGCGGCAGCAGTATGGCCCAGGTGATCGCCAGCAGGGCGAGTGTAGCCGGCAGGGAGTAGCCGAATTCAACCGCACCCGCGCGCTGCCCTACCCAGTAATTGAGCGGAAAGGCGATCGCACCGGCCAGCGATGCCAGCCATGGCCACGCGGCCAGCCAGCCCAGGCTGCGCCGCAGGGCGGCGGCAAATGCCAGCCACAGGCAGCAGAGCCACAGGGGTACCAGTACGCCACCGGAGAACTGGAAGACGCCAGCGGCACTCAACAGCGCATCCGCCGCGACGCCCATACCGCCAACGAGAACCAGTTGGCGCAACTCCCCGCGCCAGTCCCCGCGCGCCAGCCAGAGATGCAGGGCGAGCAGCAGCAGGGCCAGGGGCAGCAGGCTGTCCCTGCCGAGCACAGTGCAGAACCAGATGGCCTGGAACCAGATGGCGTTGAACCAGAGCTTTTCAGCCAGCGCTCTGGTCACGTCGGGTCCTGTGGAGGTGATGGCATTGGCAGTCACGTGTGTGGGGTTTCCCATAAAACGCCGGTTTATGAGATTTTATACGCCGGCCCTTCCGGCACGGATCAGTGCTGCCGGGTTTGCACCGCGTCCGTGGCGGCACTATTCGATTCCCAGCTGAAGCTCCACCCGGGCACTGCCGGTACCGCCGCTGCGGTCGATCGCCATTACTACCCGGCGCTGGTCGGTGAGCTGGTAACCGGCCTGCTGCACATCCCCCAGAAACCGGGCCCATGTGTCTGCCAGGCTGCCTTCTTTTGGATCGTATACCCGGTAGGCGCACTTGAAAGCGCCGGTCACGCGGGTTTTATACTGGCCCGCCGCGCCGGGCGAGCCCCGATAGGGAAAGCCGAACTGCAGCTCCCCATCCTCTCCTTCGCCCTGGGTGATGATTTGCAGCGGACCATCGACGCTGCCGCCGCCCTTTACCAGCGCCACCCCCATGGGCAGTGCCAGGGACCTTGCCTCGGTCGCCAGCTGCGCCAGCGGCTGCCGATATTCCCGGTAGAAGAATTTCAGCGGCGGCACAGTCTTGGTCTCCACCGCGGCCGGCGCCTGCGGCCCGGCGGCCAGCGCCGCTGTGCCGGGAGCAGGACCCGCGCCGGCTGCATCGACCTCATCCCGGCCGGTAAAGGCAGCGGCCGCTACCTGCTTGTCGCCGGGGCCGTGACAGACGCCGACCACCCCGCCCTTCTCCCTGGCCGTCGGTGGCTCTGCCTGCATGTATGCCAACCACTTCCCGGCCTCAGCCCCGGCGCCCCCGACCAGTGTGGCGTTGATGAAAGAGCGCCTGGCGGACGCCGCATCCCCCAGTTTCAGCTGGCTGATACCCAGCAGCAGGTTGGCCCGGCTCACATACTTCGGCTGCAACTGTTTGCCGCAGGCCGCCAGCATGGTCTGCTGCATGGCTTGCCATGCCTCCTGCTCCATCTGCAATTGCGCCAGGTACAGGTAAAGTTCGACATCGCCGCTGAGGCGGGCGGCCTGGACCAGGGCCGCGGCTGCCCGCTCCTGTTCCCTGGCCTGCAACCAGAACTGGAACAGCTTGCGGTAATTCAGCCCGTTGGCCTCAAGGGTCTTATTGGCCAGGGCGCGCTCGAGAATGGGCTCGAGGGCCGGCGGGGCCTGCGGGTTG
>CAYTDW010000253.1:0-4972 GCA_964436585.1 uncultured Halioglobus sp.
GTCGTAATCCCAGCGCGCGGCATGGAACATATGTCCCTTGAATTCCTCGATGCCGGGAATGCCCGGCAATTTCGGGATCTTCAGCAGGCCGTTGGCCATGAGTACGAAACGGGCGCGGATATCGTCACCCTGCTCTGTGGTGATGCGCCAGCGTTTGATGCTTTCATCCCAGCGCAGCGAATTGACCATGGTATGAAAGAGGGCGCTTGCATAAAGGTCGAACTTCCTTGCAATACTCTGGGCGTATTCACGGATTTCAAATCCTTCCGTGAATTTCTTGGTCGGCATATAGCCCATTTCTTCCAGTAACGGGAAGTAGCAGTAGGCGTCGTTATCGCACTGGAGACCGGGGTAGCGGTTCCAATACCAGACGCCGCCGAAGTCGCCGGCATGGTCGATGTTGCGAAAATTGGAGACCCCGGCTCTCCTCAGCTCGACGCCTGCCAGGATGCCGCTCCAGCCCGCGCCGAGAACGGCGACGTCGATCTCCTCCGAGATCGGATCCCGGGGCTGTACCGGCATGTATGGATCCGCTTCATAGGTGTTGGTAAAGTCTTTTACGGTATGGGCAAAGTCCTCTACAGCTCGCACATACTGCTTCTGGCCTTCCTTGCGCAGGCGTCTTTCGCGCTCCTGTCGGTATTTTTCCCGCAGCCCGGGAATATCGATTTCGTCCGGGGAAGGTAAGTCAGCCGTTTTGCCCTTCATGTATCGCTACCTCTTAACAGGGTGTGCCCTTTAACCGCACAGTCTACTGCCGGAGCCAATAAAAGACAACAGCGTTGTTCACTATCTGGTGCGCGGGAATTTTCGCGCCTTGCGTGTTGTTTAGTAGACATCACTGTTGACTTAAGGTTCTGCGCCATAGTAACCTGAAACGCTTTTAAGCCCCGATTCGGAGTCATATCCCCATGAATTTAGGTCTTTCTGAAGATCAGCGCATGATGCGCGATTCGTTCGCCGGCTTCCTGGATGAGCACAGCAGTCCCGCCCGGGTTCGCGCCGCCGCTGAAGCCGGGGGTTTTGATCCGGTCATGTGGAAGGGCCTGGCCGAGTTGGGCGCATTGTCCCTGCGTATTCCGGAACAATATTACGGCCTGGGGCTGGGGCTGATGGACGCGGCCGTGCTGATGGAGGAGGCCGGTCGCATACTGGTTTCCGGTCCCCTGGCGGAAACCCTGGTGGCCGCCAGGGTACTGGCGATGCTCGGGGGCGATGCTCACGGCGCCCTGCTGGAGCAGGTAGTCAGCGGTGACACGGTTCTGGGTATCGCACTGCACGATGTGGCCGCCCGGCCGGTGCAGTGGGTCGCCGGTGGTGCGGTGGCCGACGCCGTGATTGCCCGCGATGGCGATAGGATCGTACTGCTGACGCTGGCGGCGGGTCAAAGTCGCGGAGAGGCCAACCTGGCTTCTACCCCCATCGCCGAATTGCCCCTCGATACCGCCGGCTGCACCGTACTCGCCGAGGGCGCCGAGGGTTGCGCGCTGTTTGCCCAGGCGCTGGAGGAGTGGAAACTGCTGATGGCGGTTGCCCTGTCGGGCCTTTCCCGGGAGGCGCTGCGCCTGGCGGCCGGGTATGCCTGCGAGCGGGTTGCCTTCGGTCAGCCCATCGGCGCCTACCAGGGTATCTCCCATCCCCTGGCCGACCTGATCGTCGATGTGGACGGCGGCAAGTACTTCGCCTGGAAGGCCATTCACGACATCGACCAGGGGTTGGCGGAGGCGGGCGCCGAGATCTCCCTCGCCCTGTGGTGGAACACCGACACCGCCACCCGGGCGGTGGCGCAGTCTCTGCACACTTTTGGCGGCTACGGCCTGACTAACGAGTACGATATTCATCTGTATAACCTGCGCGCCAAGGCTTGGCCGCTGGTATATGGCGACCCGGCTCGCCTGCTCGAAGAGGCGGGGCGCAGGCTGTACGGGGGCGAGTCGACCCATTTGCCCGATGTGGGCGAGGTCTCCATCGATTTTGACCTGGGGGACGAGGCCCGGGAGATGGCCGCGGAGTTGAATGCGCTGTTCGACCGCATCCTGACACCCGAGTTGCGCGCCAGGGCGCACTACTCCTTCGACGGCTTCGATGCGGGAGTGCATCGCAAGCTTGCGGAGGCCCGCCTGCTGTTCCCGGGCTGGCCGAAGGACTGCGGGGGCCGGGCGGCGCCGCCCTATGCCATAAACGCGCTGAGGAAGGTGTGGGAGGAGTACGGCTGGAGCAGCCACGCGGTCAGCACCACCATGCTGGTGGGCACCATGATCCGGCTGTTCGGCAGTGACGAACTCAAGGAGGAGGTGCTGTCCAGAATCATTTCGGGCGAGGTTATCTGCAGTCTGGGCTACAGCGAACCCGGCTGCGGTTCGGATGTGTTCGCGGCCCAGACCCGGGCCACCCGCGACGGCGACGGCTGGCGTATCGACGGCTCCAAGATGTGGACCAGCGGCGCGAATATTGCCCAGTATGTGCTGATGCTGACCCGCACCAATCCGGACGTGGCCAAGCACAAGGGCCTGACCATGTTCGTGGTTCCCCTGGAATCCGAGGGGATCGAGATCCGGCCGATCCATACCTTCCAGGATGAGCGTACCAACGTCACCTATTACGACGGCGTCAGGGTCAAGGACAGCTACCGCCTGGGCGAGGTGGACGGCGGCGTGAAGGTGATGGCGGGCGCCCTGGAACTGGAGCACGGCGGTGGTTTTGCCAAGACCCAGCGCGCCATGGTCGACGCCGCCGAGAAATTCTGTCGCGACATACCCTACTGCGGCGGCTCGCTGATCGATGATGTGGACGCGCAGAAACGTCTGGCCCGGGCCCGGTTACATGTGTTTTTGTCGGAAGTCATCGAGAACCGGGCGCTGTGGGCCGGGGTGCAGAAGTTGCCCAACATGGCCTTCGGTCCCATGGCCAAAATGTTTTCCTCCGAGAAATTCCGCACCGACTCGGCGGACCTGCTGGACCTGACCGCGCCGCACTCGCTGTCGAAGCGCGCGGGGCCGGCGGGTTTTCTGAACCAGTGCTATCGCCACGCACAGGGTACGACGATCTACGGTGGCACCAGTGAAGTCCACCGCAGTATGATCGCCGAACGCGCGCTCGGGCTGCCGCGGACCCGGGCGTAACGAGGAAGCGACCATGGCACAAGCTCCCCACCTGATCACGGAAGACGCCGGTGCGATCCTGATCGCGACCCTGAATCGGCCGGAAAAGCTCAACGCCCTGACCGGCCAGACCATGGCCCTGCTCGAGGAGGCCCTGGGTCGGTTTCGCGACACCCCCGCCCTCAAGGTGATGCTGATACGCGCCACCGGTCGGTATTTCTGCTCCGGCGCCGACATGCGCGACGGCTCTGCCGCCCCGCCGAATATCGATCGCACCGGGGTGGCCATCCGCGAGAAGCACCGGCGGCAATTGCACGGCATGCACCGCATCTACGACGAGATGGAGGCGATCGAAAAGCCCATCGTCGTCGCCCACCAGGGCCCGACGGTGGGGGGTGGTCTGGAACTGTCCCTGTCCTGTGATTTTCGGCTGGCCGCCAAAAGCGCCAGCTATGCGTTTCCGGAGGGCAAGTTCGGCGTGCTGCCGGCCTCCAACGGTGTCAGCCGCCTGGCGCGCATTATCGGCACCCACTGGGCGCGCTACCTGATCATGGCCAACCTGCCGGCGGATGCGGACCGGGCGCTCATCATGGGCCTGGTGCACGAGGTATTTCCCGATGAAACCTTCGAGGAGGACGTGATGCAGTTCTGTCGTCACCTGGCGGAACAGCACGGCGAGCAGATGGGTACGGCGAAAATCGCCATCGAAATGGCCCATGACCTGGGTCTCGCCCAGGCGCGCAACGTCGAGCGCATGGCCAACAGCGCGCTGATGCTGAACCCGGATTACCTCGCGGGCATAGAGCGTTATATCAGCGGTATCGGCGTGGGCAAAAAGAGCGACTGACACCTGGTGCTCTCCACATCAACCACACACTGGGATTGACCCCCGATGGATTTTAGCTGGGACAAGGAACAGCAGGATTTCCGCGCCACGGTGCGCGCCTTTCTCGATGCCAACCTGCCCGGGAACTGGGAGGAACTGGCGCACGGGCCCGGCTCCGAGGCGCAGACGGTGTTCTCGAAGCAGTTCTGCGCCGCGCTGGCAAAAGCCGGCCTGTTGATTCCGCACTGGCCCGCGAGCTGGGGTGGCCGCGATGCGGATCCCTGGACCGCGTTCATCCTGGCTGAGGAGATGTGGGCGGCGGGTGAGCCGCGCGGCGGCCAGTACATGAATGTCAACTGGATCGGCCCGACCCTGATGCGGTTCGGCACCCAGGAGCAGCAGGCGCGGTATATTCCACCCATGGCTCGCGGTGACACCCTGTGGTGCCAGGGGTTCTCCGAGCCGGAGTCCGGTTCGGACCTGGCGTCGTTGCGCACCCGCGCCGACCGGGACGGGGACCGCTACCGGATCAACGGCCAGAAGATCTGGACCTCCTATGCCGGCCACGCCGACACCTGCTTCCTGCTGGCGCGCACCGCGCCCGGCAAGGCGGGCATCTCTATTTTTCTGGTGCCGATGGACACCCCGGGCATTACGGTGCGCCAGATCCCGAGCATTATCGGCGAGGGGGATATCCACGAGGTGTTTTTCGACGAGGTGGAGGTGCCCGCCACCGCCATGCTGGGGGAGGAGGGGCAGGCCTGGAGTATCGTGGGTGCCGCGCTGTCACTGGAGCGGGTCGGTATTCCGCGCTTTGCGCTGGCCTCGCGCATGCTTCATCGCGCCGTGGAGCTGATCCAACAAGCCGGCCGCTTTGGCCCCGGAGCCATGGAGCAAGCCGCGAAAGCACTGGCGGCCTGCGAGGCAACCCGGCTGTACAGTTACAACATCATTGACCAGCGCTGCCACGGGCAGGTTCCCGGGCCGGAGGCCAGCGCCGCGCGATTTGCCACGGTCACTGCCGAGCGGCTGGTCGCGGAGTTTG
>CAYTDW010000254.1:0-4970 GCA_964436585.1 uncultured Halioglobus sp.
ACCCGACGACCGTCAACTTCCCCAGCAATATGTGCGCCGTGGTCGGCCCCAATGGCTGCGGCAAATCCAATGTCATCGATGCGGTGCGCTGGGTAATGGGGGAGAGTTCGGCCAAGAACCTGCGCGGCGAGTCGATGACCGACGTCATCTTCAACGGCTCGGTCAATCGCCAGCCGGTCGGCCAGGCTTCCATCGAACTGGTGTTCGACAACAGCGATGGCGGGGTGGGCGGCGAGTGGGCCAGTTACGCCGAGATCTCGATCAGGCGCGTGGTGACGCGGGATGCCCAGTCCGAGTATTTCCTCAACGGCACCCGTTGCCGGCGCCGGGATATCACCGACATCTTCCTGGGCACCGGCCTTGGCCCGCGCAGTTATGCGATCATCGAGCAGGGCATGATCTCCCGCCTGATCGAGTCCCGGCCCGAGGACCTGCGGGTTTTTATCGAGGAGGCCGCCGGCATCTCCAAGTACAAGGAGCGGCGCAAGGAAACCGAGAGCCGGATGCGTCGCACCACGGAAAACCTCGAGCGCCTCACCGACCTGCGCGATGAGCTCGCGCGCCAGCTGCAGCACCTGCAGCGCCAGGCCCAGGCCGCCGAGAAGTACACCGAGTTCAAGACCGAGGAGCGCCAGCTGCAGGCCCAGTTGCAGGCCCTGCAGTGGCGGGAGCTGGACGAGCAGGTCGCGGCCGCCAACCTCGCCATCGGTCAACTGGAAGTGAAACTGGAAGCGGTGCATGCCGAGCACCAGCAGGTGGATACGGCGATCGAACAGCATCGGGTGGAGCACAGCGACCGCACCGACGCCTTCAACCAGGTACAGGCCACCTATTATTCCCTGGGATCCGAGGTCGCCCGCCTGGAGCAGACCCTCAAGCACCAGCAGGAGCGCGGCCGCCAGCTGCGCGAGGACCTGGAGCAGACCGGCACCGCGCTGGCCGAGGCTGAGACCCATCTTGGCGACGACAGCCAGAAGCTCGCCGGCTGGGACAGCGAACTGACCGCTATCGCGCCGGAACTGGCCCTGTTGCAGGAACTGGAGCAGAGCTCGGCGGAGGCGCTGCAGCAGGCTGAAGAGGCGATGCACAGCTGGCAGCAGCGCTGGGACGAGTTCAACCAGCATGCGGCTGAACCCCGGCAGCAGGCCGAGGTGCAGCAGTCGCGCATCCTGCACCTGGAGCAGGTGCTGCAGCGCATCCAGGGCCGTACCCGGCAACTGGAGGAGGAGAAGCAGAGCCTGGCCCCGGGCCCGGAGGACGGCGAGATTTCAGCCCTGGGCGAGCAGCTGGCGGAACTCGAGCTGGTCATGGCCGAGCACGAGCACAGGGGCGAAGCGCTGCTGGACGAGCTGGCCGCAAACCGCGAGCGCAGCAACACCCTGGCGACCGAACTGAACCAGGCCCGGTCCGCGCTGCAGCAGATGCGCGGGCGCCAGGCTTCGCTCGAAGCCTTGCAGCAGGCGGCCAGGCAGGACAACAGCCAGGCGGCGGGTGAATGGCTGGCCGCGCGGCAACTCGACGCCAGGCCGCGCCTGCTGGAACAGCTGCAGGTCGATGACGGCTGGCAGCTGGCGGTGGAGACCGTGCTGGGTGATGACCTGCAGGCGGTCTGTGTCGACGCCATAGGCCCCCTCGGCACAACCCTGGGCCAGCTGGAGCAGGGACGTTTGGCGCTGCTCGAGGTCGCCGCCGAAGCGCCGGTCGCCGCCGAGTTCCTGGCGTCGAAAGTGCGCTCCGGCGGGCGCGCCGGACCCCTGCTGGCCGGCGTTCGCGTCGCCCCCGACCTCGCCGCCGCGCTGGCGCAGCGTCTCGGCCGCGCCGCCCACGAATCGGTTATTACCCCCCAGGGCGTGTGGCTCGGCCCGAACTGGCTGCGGGTTGCGCGGCTGGCGGGGGAACAGGGTGGGGCGATCAGGCGACAGCAGGAGCTTGAGGCCCTGGTCGAGGCGGTAGGCCTGCAACAGCAGGCGGAAGAGGAGCTCGCAGCGGCCCTGCAGTCCTGCCAGGACACGCTGCTGCGGCTGGAAGAACAGCGCCATGCGTTGCAACGGGAGCTGCAGGCCGGCGCCCGCCAGCACGCCGAGCAGAGCGCGCGCATGTCCGCCCACCAGGCCAGGATTGAACAGATAGCGGCCCGCCGTGAACGTGTGAACGCTGAAATTGACGAATCCCGCGGGCAGTTTGCCCACGAACAGGCGGCCATCGCCGAGGCCCGGCAGTTGCTGGCGGCGGCTATTGAACGCATGGAAGCGGATTCCCATCGCCGTGAAGAATTGTTGTCAGCGCGCGACCAGACCCGCAGTACCCTCGACAGCGCCCGGCAGCAAGCCCGCCACGACAAGGACCTCTCCCACCAGATGGCCATGCGCCACCAATCGCTGCAGACCCAGTTGCGGGCCATGCGCGAGGCCATCGATCGCACCAACAACCAGGTGGCGCAGTTGCGCGCGCGCCGGGAGAGCCTGGCCGACGCCCTGCAGCAGAATGATGCGCCTTTCGACGGCCTCAAGCGGGAACTCGAGGCGCAGCTGGAACTGCGCCTGCAGGCGGAGGGCGAGCTCGGTGCGGCCCGCCAGCAGGTGGCTGAGCTGGATTACCTGCTGCGGCAGCAGGAGCAGCAGCGGGCGGCAATCGAACAGCGGGCAGAGAGTGTGCGCAGTGAACTGGAGCGCAACCGTATCTCCCACCAGGCGCTGCAGGTGCGCCGGGAAACCATTTTCAAGCAGCTGGTGGCCAACGGGCACGATGTCAACGCGGTGCTGGATGCCATGCCCGAGGGTGCCGACGAGGGCGAGTGGGCGCGGGCGCTGGAGCGGGTGGGTTCGCGTATCGCCCGGCTCGGCCCCATTAACCTGGCGGCGATCGACGAGTACAACCTGCAGTCGGAGCGGAAAAACTACCTGGACCTGCAGAACGAGGACCTGGTAACCGCACTCGATACCCTGCAGGCGGCGATCCGCAAGATCGACAAGGAGACCCGCAACCGTTTCCGCGATACCTTCGACAAGGTGAACAACGGCCTGCAGGATTTGTTCCCGCGGGTATTCGGGGGCGGCAGCGCCTACCTCGAGATGACCGGCGACGATCTGCTCGACACCGGGATATCCATCATGGCGCGCCCGCCCGGCAAGAAGAACAGCACCATTCACCTGCTCTCCGGGGGCGAGAAAGCGCTGACGGCGATCGCCCTGGTGTTTTCCATTTTCGCGCTCAACCCGGCGCCCTTCTGCATGCTCGACGAGGTGGACGCACCGCTGGATGACGCCAATGTCGGTCGCTATGCACGCATGGTGAAGGAGATGTCGGAGAAGGTGCAGTTTATCTTTATCACCCACAACAAGATTTCCATGGAACTCGCCGACCAACTCATGGGTGTCACCATGCATGAACCCGGCGTTTCCCGCCTGGTATCGGTGGACGTGGAAGAGGCAGCGGAGCTGGCCGCGAGCTGATAGACTGGTTTAACTGGCATAAGGTACGGCGCAGGGGCAATGGATCTTACTATACGTGACTGGATGGTTGTGATCGGGGTTGTCCTGATCGTGGCAGTGGGGCTGGATGCGTGGCGCAGGGTTCAGCGTGAGCGACGCCCGAAAGTCAAGGTCAAGCTGGCGCCGGCGGCGGCCACAGGCGCGGAGCGCGATAACGACCTGGCGTGGCTGAAGGAACTGCCCAATGGCGGCGCCCGCGTGGTCGACCGCCGCGATCTCATCAACGCCACCAATAAATCCGACGCGGCCAAGCGGGAGAAGGCTGCCGCCGCCGGCGCGGCCGCCGCTGCGAAAACCCCCAGGCTGAAAGCGGCGAAGCCCCGCTCGGCTGCCGACCAGGCCCCTGCAGGCACCGGGGCGACGCAGTCGGATGAACTCGTCAGCGGTATGAGTGGCGGCGACAGTGAGGGGGAGCCCGCCACACTCGACTGGCTCGACAACATCGATCCGGTCGAGGACGACTCACTGCCGCCCCTCAAGCCAGCCGCGATCGAGGCCGGCCGTCTGCCCCGGGATGTCGATCCCGAGGTGTTCATGCTCAACGTGGTCGCCCGGGACCGGGAGGGTTTCCGCGGCGAGGACATCCTGCACATCCTGCTTGCCTGTGACCTGCGCTTTGGCGATATGAACTTCTTCCACCGCCACGAATTCGAAGCCGGGCGCGGGGCTATCCAGTTCAGCGTCGCGAACATGATGCAGCCTGGCGTGTTTGATATTGACCACATGGCCGATTTCGACACCCCCGGACTGGTTTTCTTCCTCACCCTGCCGGGCCCCGAGGATATGATGAAAGCCTTCGACTACATGCTGGAGACCGCCCAGGCGGTGGCCCGCAACCTCAACGGTGATGTGCTGGACGAGTCCCGCAGCGTGTTGAGCAGGCAGTCGCTGGAACACTGTCGCCAGCAGATTCGCGACCTGGAGCGCCGTATGCTGGCCAGGACGCGCTGAAACCGCACGCGCCCCCATGCCAGACTCGGCGCAAACCCGGGAAATCGACTCCCTGCGGGAGCAACTCGAGAGCTGGAACTACCAGTACTATGTGCTGGATGAACCCACCGTCCCCGACGCCGAGTACGACCGCTGCATGCGACGGCTGGTCGAGCTCGAGACTGCCTACCCCGAGCTGCTGCGCGCCGACTCACCCACCCAGCGGGTTGGCGCCGCACCCCTCGAGCGTTTCCTCCAGGTCCGCCACGAACTACCGATGCTGTCGCTCGACAACGCTTTCAATGAGCAGGACATGCTGGATTTCAACCGGCGCCTGCTGGACCGGCTGGGCTCCGGCGAGCAGCTCCTGGAGTTCGCCTGTGAACCCAAACTGGACGGCGTTGCCGTCAGCCTGCTGTACCGCGACGGCGTGCTCGAGCGCGCCGCCACCCGGGGCGATGGCACTACCGGGGAGGACATCACCCACAATGTGCGCACCATACCCTCGGTGCCACTGCGCCTGCGGGGTGAGGGATACCCGGGCCTGTT
>CAYTDW010000255.1:0-4965 GCA_964436585.1 uncultured Halioglobus sp.
ACAGTGTCCAGAGAATCTGCGCCGAGATCTTCTACAATAGAGGATTCGTTTTTAAGATCTTCTTCTTTTACGCCAAGTTGCTCTGCAACGATTTTCTTAACGCGTTCTTCAATGCTGCTCATGATTATTCTCTGCTCCTGAGATTAGTGCTGAATCAAACCCGCCAGACCGGTTTGAGCGCGCAGTTTAACCTGTTTTTCCAGTGAGTTTAAAATTTTTTTTGCAGTGCCGTTTAATGCTGCTGTTTATTCTTCCTTTTCAATAAGTTAACCCATGTACATCCCACCATTTATATGAATTGTCTCACCGGTGATATAAGCCGCCGAGTCACTGCAAATGAAGCCCACCAGTGCGGCAATCTCCTCAGCCGCGCCGAACCTTCCCAACGGGATCTGGCCCAGCATCAGGGCGCGATGTTCTTCCGCCAACTCCCTGGTCATGTCGGTGTCGACAAACCCAGGCGCGACACAGTTGACCGTGACCGAACGTGAACCCAGTTCACGCGCCAGGGCGCGGGAAAATCCCTCCGCACCTGCCTTGGTGGCCGCGTAGTTGGCCTGGCCGATATTGCCCATGGAGCCCACCACCGAGGTGATGTTGACTATCCTGCCCCAGCGCGCTTTCGTCATGCCGCGCAGGCAGGCTTTGCTTACACGGTAGAGCGCCGAGAGGTTGGTTTCGATCACCTCGTTCCACTCATCGGGTTTCATTCGCATGAGAATATTGTCGCGGGTAATACCCGCGTTGTTGACCAGTACCAGTGGCGCGGCAAACTGTTCGGTGATTGCCTTTATCACCGTGGCGACACTGTCTTCGCTGGTAACATTCAGGTTCATGCCGCATCCGGAGTTACCTGACTCACGCAGGTAGGCGGTGATGTTCGCTGCGCCAGCATCGCTGGTGGCTGTGCCGACTACAATATGGCCCGCCTCAGCCAGGTGCCGGGCGATGGCCCTGCCAATGCCACGACTTGCCCCTGTAACGAGGGCGACTTTCTTTTCTTCCGACATGGTTCTTCCCCCTGCTAGTGTTGATTGAGTGCGGCCAAAGTAGCCAGCAATTCATCGGGCTCCTCAATAGAGAAACTTTGCAGTGACTTGTCGATACGACGACTCAGCCCGCTGAGCACCTTGCCGGGACCACATTCCACGATACTCGTGACACCGGTCTCTGCGATCGTCTCCACACAGCGGGTCCACTGCACGGGGCTATAGATCTGCTCCACGAGCAACGATTTTATTTTTTGCGGGTCGCTCTCTGTTGCGGCATGCACGTTATGCACTACCGGTATTTCCGGACTCCTGACCACGAGGTCTGCCAGCACCAGTGCCAATCGCTCCCCGGCGGGTTTCATCAGCTCAGTATGGAAAGGCGCGCTGACCGGCAGGGGCATTGCACGCTTGGCGCCGGCTTCCTGTAACAGGCTGATCGCATGATCGACAGCAGCGGTATGACCAGCTATCACAACCTGCCCGGGTGAGTTGAAATTCACAGCGGCCACCACACGGCCGGAGCGGGTTACCGCCTCCCTGCATACCTGGTTGATGATGTCATCCTCCATACCGATGATCGCCGCCATCGCCCCCTCTCCCACCGGCACCGCAGTCTGCATGAATTCACCGCGCAGCCTCACCAGTTTTACCGCATCGGTAAAATTCAGCGCGCCCGCGCACACAAGAGCGGAGAACTCCCCGAGACTATGCCCGGCCATGATGCCGGGGGACGGGCCGCCCCGCTCGAGCCAGGCCCGCCACAAAGCAACGCTGGATGTGAGGAGAACGGGCTGCGTTGTTGCCGTGAGATTCAGCGCTTCCTGCTCACCAGTCTGGACAAGGCTCCACATATCGTATCCCAGGGCCTGCGAGGCTTCACAAAAGGTATCGCGTACCGCCTGGAACCTTTCATGGGCCGCTGCCAGCATCCCCGTCTTTTGGGAGCCCTGCCCTGGAAATACGAAAGCGATTGCCTTGTCTGACATCGTCTACTCCTGCTTGCTGGAGGTAAGCCCTGCGCGCTTCAGGTCCATGCCATGAACTGCGGGCCGAATCCGGGCAAGTGCGTCGGTAAGAAAGTGTAGCCCACAATAAACCCCCGGCGCAGGATCGCCTGTGCCGGGGGTTGGTGTGAGCCGGTAACAACCCGGGGCGAAGCTCCCGGTAATTTTCTGAGACAGCGCCGAACGGCGTCTGGTTGGGGTACAGCGAGGGGGCATACACCCCCTCTCACCTGATTGTGCGATGGCCACACCGTAACTGCAAACGGCGGGACAGTGCAGACCAGGTGCTATCAGTCTTCGCTGCCGCTGCTGATCACTTTTTTACCGCGATAAAAACCGTCAGCAGTGATGTGGTGGCGACGGTGTGTCTCGCCAGAGGTCTGGTCTACCGAGAGGGTTGGACCGGACAACGCATCGTGTGACCGGCGCATGCCGCGGCGCGAACGCGTTTTCTTGCTTTTCTGGACAGCCATGACTGACTCCTAGGTTTTGCTGCCGGGCTTCAATTGCGCCAGCACGTTAAACGGATTTGGTTTATCACTCACAACCGGCTCCATTACAGGCGCCTGCCCGGCGTTAAACCTTGCCAATGTCTGTTGGCATTCTTCGGTGCTGTGATAACTGAAGGCTGGCATTGCCAGTATCAGTTCCTCCTCGACCACATCCCAAAGACTGCACGCCTCTTCTTCGACAACCAGGGGCTCCAGGTGGCGCGGAAGCTGGGCGGCCTGCTCATCCGTCCAGACCACCGCCAGTGTGTTGTCACAGGCAAGTGATATGGGCAGTGGTTCCAGGCAGCGCTGACAGGTGACTACCACCCCGGCGGTGACCGCCAGGTGAATAATATGCCTGTTTTCCTCGTCCCGGGTGAACGATAATTCCGCTTCGATCCAGCCATCGTCGTCAGCGAGAAGCGAACGAAAACGCTGTAAATCAAGTGGTTTTAATGTTCCCCTGATACTCACGCCACGCGCGGTTGCCTTGCGGACATCCAGCGTGCTCGGGAGGGGCTCACTCAACATAGGCGCGCATCATAGGGGCGGTTTCCCCCTTTGTCAAAAATATCTTTAAAATACAAACAGTTCAGTTATGTAGCTCACCCAATTACCTGAAGCAAGAGGCAGCCCGGACATGGATATCATTCTCGCCTCCACCTCGCCCTACCGCCAGCGCCTGCTGCAGCGCCTGCAACTCCCCTTCCGCTGCCTGCCACCGGATGTGGTTGAGCAAGGGCTGGCGGCGGAGAGTCCTGCGGCAATGGCGTCCCGCCTGGCAGTGGCCAAAGCCAGATCCGTGGCGCAGGCCCATCCCGAGGCGCTGGTCATCGGCAGTGACCAGGTGGCGGCCCTGGAGTCACCGCAGCCTGGCGCTCCCACCATCCTGGGCAAGCCCGGCAATCACCGGGCAGCGCGGGCGCAACTGCTGGCAAGCACCGGACAGGTGGTCAGTTTTTACACAGGCGTCGCCGTGCGCATTGCCGCGACCGGCTTCGAACAGTTCCACGTGGAACCTTTTAGGGTGTATTTCCGCGAACTTGACGACAAAAGCATTGAAAATTACCTGTCCAGGGAACAGCCCTACGACTGTGCCGGAAGCTTCAAATGCGAGGGCCTGGGCATCGCCCTGTTGGAACGAATGGAGGGCCGGGATCCCACCAGTCTTGAAGGACTGCCCTTGATTGCCCTCACCGATCTGCTGGCGTCAGCAGGCTACCCGGTACTGGGCGGAAACGCGCGGTAAGCGCGGGTTTACCGAATGATCAGCCGCCGAAAGCGGAGAGTTCCAGCAACTGCGGAAGTGCGTCGATCACTGCCAGGGGACCGAAACTGGCGAGCCGATCGCTGTCATGGACGCCGAAGCTGACGGCGACCGAACGCACCCCGGCCTGCCGCGCCATGTCCATATCGTATTCACTGTCCCCTATCATCACCGCATCACCCGGAGACTTGCCGCGGGCGGCCATGATTTCGTGCAACATCCGGGGATGGGGCTTCGAGTGGGTTTCGTCGGCGCAGCGGGTCGAATCAAAATAATCCGTCAGGCCGAGCGAGGACAATACACGGTCCAGTCCACGCCGGCTTTTTCCCGTGGCGACAGCCAATTCGATACCCCGTGCCCGCAAACCATCGAGCGTCGCAATAGCCCCCTCGTACAATCGCGAAGGACCTCGCTCCGGAGCCGCAAAGTGACGGGAGTAGGCCAGTGCCAGTTGGGCGTGGTCGGCGCTCTCCTGGGCCGGGAACAATTGCGCAAGGGCCTGGGGCAGGCCAAGCCCCACAATATTGCGCACTGCCGGCGCCGGAGGCGGCTCAAAACCCTGTTCGGCGGCCGCGTCCTGCATCGCGCTCACTATATGCTCTATAGAGTCACACAGTGTTCCATCCCAATCAAATATAGCTATCATTATCAATTACTTACGAAGCTTAATTAGAATATTTTCGAGATCGGGGTCCAGGTCTGCTTGCAGCGTCAGCGGACCCGATTCCGGCAGGGAGAGGCGCAGGGAGCGGGCGTGCAGGAACAGACGCTGCAGTCCCAGCGCCCGGGTGAGGGCAGCAGAGCGCTCGTCGCTGTACTTGTCATCCCCCAACAGCGGGAAACCCGCATGGCGGGCATGCACCCGAATCTGGTGGGTCCTCCCGGTAACGGGCTTCGCCTCCACCAGGGTCGCGCCTTCGAATCGCTCCACCACCGTGAACTCGGTGACAGACCGCTTTCCTTCCCGCGCTACCCTCACCATGCGCTCTCCCGACTGCAGGACATTCTTTTCCAGCGGCGCCTCCACCACTCGCAGGCTGCCTGGCCAGTTCCCTGCCACGAGGGCCAGGTAGCGCTTGTCTACCTTGTCCTCCCGCAGTTGCCGGTGCAACTCCCGCAACATCGCCGGGCGCCGGGCAATCATGATAAGGCCGGAAGTGTCCCGATCCAGCCGGTGCACCAACTCCAGATAGCGATCAGCCGGCCGCAAC
>CAYTDW010000256.1:0-4943 GCA_964436585.1 uncultured Halioglobus sp.
ATCTCGCCCGCCAGGCGGCAGGTGATGCACCGCAGGGTGGCCGAACTGCTGGAATCGGCCAGCGCCGCTGACCTGGATCTTGCGGCCGACCTGGCTCACCACGCCCCCCTGAGTGGAGACCCGGCGCTGGCCGCCCGCGCCATGGTGTCGGCGGGCAGGCTGTGCCTGCGCTTCTACGCCAACGAGGACGCCCTGGGACTCTACCAGCGGGGCCTCGAGTTCGTCGCCGAACTGCCGCAGGCGGAGCGTATCTGCCTGACTCTTGAACTGTGTGATATCCGCCTGAATGCGGCGGCGCTGGAGAACTGGGAGGCGGCAGTGGAGGAATACGTCGACCTGGCGGAACAGGCCCTGGATTGCGGCGCGCTGTCGCATGCCCGGCTCGGTTACCAGATGGCCAGTTATGTGCGCTGGCAGCATGGCCAGTGGTCCGGGGCCCAGCGCGATTCATTGCAGGCTGAGCGGGTGTCGCGTGCCGGCGAGGACGAGGCCCATATTCTCGGCATGGCGGAGGCCGCCAAATGCCTGGTGCTGCTGGAGCGGGATCTGTCCCAGGCCGATGCCATGGCCATGGAGGCGCGCGCCCTGGCGCAGCGCATCGACGTGCAAAATCCCGCGCTGCCCTCGGCCATTGGCCTGTTGCGCTATTTCGAGGGTCGCCTGGATGACGCGGTCGAACACCTGGAGGACGCCCGCACGATCTGCAAGGCACAGGGCGACCGGGTCAGCGAATACCTGGCCAATGAGTACCTCGCCATGATCGAGGTAGAGAGGGAGGTTTTCGCGGCGGCCATGGCGCGCTGCCGCCCCCTGCTGGAGATTGGCGCGCGCCTGCGGGAGGGCAGCGAGTATCCGTTTGCCCGGGCCCTGGAGGCTTTGTGCAGCTACGGCATCGACGGGCGCGACACCGGCCTGGATGCGCGGCTGGAGGCCGTGCGCGCCGCGGACGCCAAGCAGCGGCTTACCTTCCTGCTCAACCGCGCGGCCGCACTGGATATCCGCTGCGGCCAGTGGGACAGGGCGCTGCAGCGCAGCACGGAAGCCCTGGCATTGGCGGAACTGATGGAACGCCCCACGGAGATGCTACTGGCACGGGTCGCCATCGAAGTGATCAACAGGAAGTACAATAAGGCAGAGGACGGCGCCAACCTGAAATCGATAGAAAAAATCAGCGCCGGCACGGTGGCGGGGTGGGCCCGGAAGCGGGCCGCGGCCCTGCTGGCCGATGCGAAGTGAGGTACCCATGGCAGACATTTTACTGGAACGACAATTCAACCCCCGCCTTTCCCCGGAGGATTTCATGGCGATGGCGATGGAGGGCGCCGACTGCCTGTCCCTGTACCGGGTCGAATGGCGGGAGAGCTTCCTGGCCCGGGAGGGCAACCGGCTGGTGTGCCGGTTTTCGGCGCCCGATACCGAGTCGGTGCGCATGATTGCCAGGGATGCGCGGGCGCAGGAAAAGGTCGCCTGGGCCGGCAGCGTGCACGACAGCGGCCGCGACGGCGAGGCCAACGTGATCGTGGAGCGGCGTTTCGATCAGCCGGTTGCCGTGGCGGATCTGCAGGCCCTGGAGGATGCCGCCGCCTGGTGCCTGGGCTTGCACCAGGTCACCTTCCTGCGCACGTTTTTCTCCGCCGACGGCAAGCGCATGCTGTGCGTCTATTGCGCACCCGACGCCGAGTCGGTGCGCCTGGCCCAGCAGAAAGCGAAGATGCCGGTGCACCGGGCCTGGGCCTGTCAGCGTTATTGTGCAGCGGATTTTGCCGGGTAGGCTGCGCGCAAACCGGCCGCGGCCGCGGGCAATCTGTGGAGGGAGTTCAGGTCGGGGTACGCTATGAGCAATGGTGATCGTCTCGAGATCAGTCTGTTGGGGGAACTGGGCCTTCGATGTGCCGGAGAAACGTGCGCCCTGCCGCCCTCGCGCAAGACTCGCGGACTGCTGGCTTACCTGGTTCTCAACCCGGGTCGTCACCGCAGGGAAAAACTCTGTGAGCTGTTGTGGCAGGTACCGGACGACCCCCGCGGGTCGTTGCGCTGGTCCCTGAGCAAGCTCCGGGCGCTGATGGATGGTGAGGGCGTTACCCGCATCCGCGCCGATCGGGAGGCCGTGGAGGTCGATCTTACGGGTGTCGCCGTCGATCTGCTGGAGATCCGCCAGCGGCTGGCCGACGGCTGTGCCGGGGTGGACAGCGCAGAACTGGCCGGCATGGCCCAGGCCCTGTCCCGGGGTGTACTGGCGGGGCTGGAGATTGCCGGGATATTTTCCTCGCCGCCGAGCGAGAACAGGCCAGGCTTGTCCTGGGCGCGATACTGCGCAGCCTGGTCCAGCGCAGCGGGGAAGACCGAGCGGGGGCCATCGGCCTGCTGCAGCAACTGGTCGAGATCGAACCCTATGACTACCAGGTGCACCTGCAACTGGTGGAGTCCCTGGCGGCCGCGGGTCGCGGCAAGGACGCCCGGCGCCAGTGCGAACGCAGCGTCGCCGCACTGGATACCCTGGACGATGCGCAGCGGCGCGCCCTGCAGCTCGCGGCCGGGCGCAAGCCGGTGCTGCGGGACGCCGGGCCGTTCCCGGCAGCACCGGACGCCTCCGGCGGGCGCCAGGAAGTCCGTTTCTGCAGGGCGGCGGACGGTGCCCAGATCGCCTACGCAACGGTGGGCGAGGGCCCGCCGCTGGTGAAGACCGCCAACTGGCTCAATCACCTGGAATATGACTGGGACAGCCCGGTCTGGCGCCATATCTTCAGCGGTCTGGCCGACGGCAGGCAGCTGATTCGCTACGATGCGCGCGGCAACGGCCTGTCAGACTGGGATGTGGCCGAATTTTCGTTTCAGTCGATGGTCAGCGACCTGGAGGCGGTGGTCGCTGCGACCGGGCTGGCGCGGTTTCCCCTGCTGGGCATTTCGCAGGGCTGCGCGGTGGGCGTCGAATACGCGGTGCGGCATCCCGAGAAAGTGTCCCGGCTGATCCTGATCGGCGGTTATGCCCGCGGTTGGGCGCTGGCCGACTCCGCTGATTACGTCGAGCAGACCCGGGCCATGCTGGCGCTGATCAGGTCGGGCTGGGGCAGGAATATTCCGGCCTTCCGGCAACTGTTCACCTCCCTGTTCATGCCCGACGCCCCCGCCGAAAACCAGCAGTGGTTCAACGAGTTGCAGCGGATCAGCACCCGACCGGAAAACGCGGCACGGCTACTGGAGGAGCTCGGTACCGTCGACGTGCGACCGCGCCTGGCCGAGGTGAAGGCGCCGACCCTGGTCCTGCACGCCCGGCGGGACAAGCGGGTGCCGTTTACCGCCGGCAGGGAGCTGGCCGGCGGGATCCCGGGCGCGCGTTTCGTCAGCCTGGATTCCAGTAATCACCTGATGCCCCGGAGCGACCCGGCCTGGCCGCGCCTGCTGCGGGAGATCAACGCCTTTCTCGCGGAATAGGTGGTAAACGCCGCGCCCTTCCCCCGCGTTCCCGAGTCCCCGCGTTCTGTGCTTCATCGTCCGAGGGGCCGAGCAGGAAGAGTGTTGGAATCATCCTGGAGTCTCCGCCCAATGATGCTGTCGCCCGCGCTCAGTCGATAAACCGCCTGGTGATGTTCTGGTAGCCGTCGACCCGGCGGTCGCGCAGGAAGGGCCAGATGCGGCGCACCTCCTCGCTGCGTGTGAGGTCCACCTCCACCAGCAGCGTCGTGGGTTCGGCGGCCGGCGCCTGCGCCAGTATTTCTCCCTGGGGCCCGGCCACGAAGCTGTGGCCCCAGAACTCGATCTTTTCGCCTTCGGGTGACAGCTCGGTGCCGGTGCGGTTGGGCACGATCACCGGCAGCCCGTTGGCCACCGCGTGGCCGCGCTGGACGATCTGCCAGGCGCCCAGTTGGCGCTGCTTTTCAGCCGCATCGTCCGCGGGATTCCAGCCGATGGCGGTGGGATAGATCAGCATATCGGCCCCCGCCAGGGCCATCAGGCGGGCGGCCTCGGGGTACCACTGGTCCCAGCATACCAGCACGCCCAGCTTGCCGACCCGGGTCTGGATCGGGCGGAAACCATTGAACTCGCCGCCGGCATCGCCCGGGGTGAAATAGAATTTTTCGTAGAAACCCGGGTCGTCGGGGATGTGCATCTTGCGGTAGAACCCGGCGCAGCCATTGCCGGCGTCCATCACCAGCGCGGTATTGTGGTAGAGGCCGGTGGCGCGTTTCTCGAAGATCGAGATCACCAGCACGATGTCGAGTTCTTTCGCCAGGGCCTCGAAGCGCCGGCGGGTGGGGCCGTCCAGGGGCTCGGCCAGGTCAAACTGGCAGGTCGCCTCGGTCTGGCAGAAGTAGAGGCCCGAGTGCAGCTCCTGCAACACCACCAGGGCCGCGCCTGCGGCCGCGGCCTGGCGCACCTGCTGTTCGGATTCGGCCTGGTTGGCGGCGACATCGGCGCTGCAGCGCTGCTGGACGAGTGCGACTTTAAGCATGGGCCAGTGCTCCTTCAGGCAACTGCATGGTCAGGCAGTGCAGGCTGCCGAATTCCTCGATAGGGGTGCGACAGTTAATCGGCACCACGCCGCGCTCGCCGGAGACGGCGGCCAACGCCGTGATGGCCTGCTGGTCGGCGGGATCGCCGTACACGGGCAGCAGGATGCTGCGATTGGTAATGAGGAAATTGGCGTAGGTGGCGGGCAGCCGCTCGCCGCTGACGCTGGTAATGGCCTGCGGCAGCGGCAGCGGCACCAGCCGGTAGGCTTGCCCTTCGGCGCGGCGAAATTCCTGCAACTCAGATTCCATCCGCGCCAGCGCGCTGTAGTGCTCATCGGCCCGGTCGCTGCACTGGACATAGGCGATCGTGCCTGCATCGACGAACCGGGCCAGGGTATCGATATGGGCATCGGTATCATCCCCGGCCAGGTGGCCGTGCCGCAGCCACAGGAAGCGCTCGATACCCAGGTGCTGGCGCAGGCGCGCTTCCAC
>CAYTDW010000257.1:0-4930 GCA_964436585.1 uncultured Halioglobus sp.
CAATGCTACGAAGGGCTGGACGAGGCCAAGGCGCTCTACGAATGGAAGTACGGCAAGCAGCTGCTCTATACCCAGGTACTCAAGGAGAAACTCGGGGATTTGCTCAAAGGGGCAAAAGGCCTGGCCGAGTCGGTGGAGCGCTTGCACCAGTTCGGCGACATCTTCTATTCGGAAGACTTTCTGGAACCCCGTCCCCTATTGAAAGCCATGCAGCAGGAACGCGGCGCCATCCTCCTCATCGACGAGATCGACAAATCCGATTACGAATTCGAATCCCTGCTGCTGGAGATCCTGTCGGACTACCAGATATCCATACCGGAAATTGGCACGATAAAGGCACGCACCTCACCCATGGTGTTCCTTACCAGCAATAACACCCGGGATATATCCGACGCGCTGAAACGGCGCTGCCTGCATCTTTACATACCCTTTCCCAGTGTGGAGCTCGAGGAGCGCATCGTCCGCACCCGGGTGCCGAATGTGGATGCGCAGTTGCGCCATCAGCTGGTGGAGTTCGTTCACTCCCTGCGCCAGCTCGACCTGAAAAAGTCCCCTGCCATCTCCGAGACCATCGACTGGGCCCGCAGCCTGTTGCTGCTGCACGCCGGCCAGCTCGACGAGGAGCTGGTGCGCAGCACCCTGAACGTGTTGCTGAAGTTCGAGGACGACATCGAAGCCGCCAATGCCGAACTGCGCGCCCTGTTGCAGGGCGCCCGGCCCGGCTGACCGCCATACCATGGAAGCGGCACGAGGCCAAACCCAGGGCATGCAATCGAATCTCGTCAGTTTCATCCAGGTCCTGCGCAGCCACGATGTGCGGGTGTCACCGGCGGAAACGCTGGATGCGATGACGGTTGCCACCACACTTGGCTACGCCAATCGCAACCTGCTGCGGGACGGACTGGCCATGACACTGGCAAAAACGCCGGCTGAAGAGGCGGTGTTTCTCGCCTGCTTTGACCGCTACTTTTACCAGCGCCTGGCCGATTTTTCACTGAATGACGCAAGCGCTGCCAGTAAGGAAATCCCACCCGTATCGGAAGCGGCCGCGAACGAAGCCGGCGCCCGGAGCGCTGCCGCCGGGGACGCATCCCCCCTGGCCGCGGTGGCAGCCGCCGATCCCGACATAGCGGCACTGCTGGAATCCCCGCTGATGCGCAGCCTGGTCAATAACAACCGCAATGAATTGACGGTTGCCATCGGTCGCGCGGCGGAGCAGGTGGGGCTGCGGCAGATACAGCTGTTCACCCAGAAGGGACAGTTTACCCGCAGGATACTGGATGCCATGGGCGAGGAGCAGTTGCGCTCTGCGGTCATCGAGCTTGAACGCCAGGAAAGCCCCGCGCTCACCGAGCTGCAGCGCTACCGCGACATCCTGCGGGAGGAAGTGCGCAGCTATATCGAGCGGGAGTACCTGCTCCATGCCGAGGGCAGGACCAGGCAGTTCATGGACGAGGTCCTCAGCAAAACCCGGCTCAACAACATCGAGCATATGTACCTGCACAAGGTGCATGAACTGGTGCGCAGGATGGCCAAAAAGCTCGCCAGCCGCTACTCCCGCAAGCGCCGGCAGGTGAAGCGCGGCCAGCTGAATATGGCTAAAACCCTGCGCCGGGGCATTGCCAACGACGGGGTGATGTTCAACACCTACTGGCGGCAAATCCGCAAAGAGAAGCCGCAGATTCTTGCCGTGTGCGATGTCAGTGGCTCGGTTGCAGCCTATGCCAAATTCCTGCTCCTGTTCCTGTACAGCTTGCAGGATGTCCTGCCGAAAGTGCGCAGCTTCGCCTTCTCAAGTCAGCTGGGGGAAGTGAGCAGTTATTTCGACGAATACCCGGTGGAAAAGGCCATCGAGCTGGTGAACTGGAAATACGGTGGCGCCACCGACTACGGCAGCAGCCTGCGGGATTTCGCCAGGCTGGCGCTGGACGACATCAACAACAATACCACCGTGATCATTCTGGGAGATGCGCGCAACAACAATGGCGACCCCGCACTGGAGATCATGCAGAGTATCTATCAGCGAGCCCGCCAGGTCATATGGTTGAACCCCGAATCGCGCCGGGTGTGGGGCAGCGGGGACTCGGAAATGTTGCGCTACCAGAGCGCCTGTCATTTCAGCGCCGAATGCAATAACCTTAAGCAACTGGAGCGGATTGTCGACCAACTTCTCAAGAGCACGCACTGACCCCCATGATCTATACCTGCAAAGACTGCAGCTACCGCGGAAAGAAAAGTGGTCAGGACGGCAGCTGCCTGGCCTGCGGCTCATTCAACATTGCCCGGCCATCCGCTGCGGAGGAAAAGCCAAGGCCCGGCAAGTTGCGCATAGGCCTGCTGATTGGATTGTGGGCCTACCTCATTGCCCTGATCATCTGGAAGCTGTTCAACTGAAACTGGCGGCGGAACATTTCCCACTGCCCTGTTCACTGCGCGAGCTGGTGCTGACACGCTACGCCGATCACGGGTCCGCAGGCAACGGCTCGCCGGTGATGGGGCAGGAGGAGTTGATCGGATACCTGCGCACCACCGTCGATACTGCGCTCAGCCCGATGCAGTCGGTCCTGGCTGAGGCCGAGTCCAGCGGTAACCCGGCCCGGCCCTCGGCGGAACAGGCGGCAATACTGCAGTGGGCGGGTGAAGCATTCGATGACTGGGAGCGCGACTTTCCGCTGGAGCAAGCGCTGCGCACACAGCTGCGCCGACTCAAACCGCTGGCGGCATCCCTGGCGATCGCGGATCCGGACTTTTTCGTACCGGGCGGCCACTCGCTGCACCAGATAATGGACAGCCTGCAAGTCGCCGCCGTCGGTTGGCAACCCAGCCTGGGAAGAGCGGGCCAGACCATCGAAACCTTTGTGGTGGGAGCAATCGATGAGGCCCTGGCCTGGTTCGACCGGCGCGATCTGGACCTGGCGACACTCTCCGCTCGAGTGGTCGCCACCACCGCTCGGGAACTGGCACGCTGCGAGCGCATGGCGCAGCGCCTGGTTGAGGCTGAACAGGGAAGACTCAAATCTGCCGAGGCAAGACGCGCCGCCGCCCGGATGATCAACGCGGCACTGCAACAGTTCCCGTCCCCGGCGGGCATAGGCAGATTCCTCAAGGGCCCATGGTACGACAGCGCCCAGCTGGTCCTGCTCAAATTTGGCGAGAACTCCGAGCAGTGGACCCAGATGAGCGCCGCCACCACCGCCCTGTTGGACTCGGTCCAGCCCGGGGCAGGCGATGATGCGCCCGGCGGGCGCCATCAATTGTTTGAAACCGTGACCCGGCTTCCGAAAGAACTCAAACGCTGGCTGCTGAGCCTGCAACACGATGGCGACGCGGTGGCAACAGCGCTGGCGGGAGTGGAATTCGCGCATATGCAACTACTGCGCAAGCGGCCTCTGGAGGGGGAGCAAACCGAATTGATACCGATCGCCGCAGCCGCTGCGGTGACCGCTGCACCGGGCGCACTGGACGCCATCGGGACAGGCCAGTGGTTCAGCATGGAGCACGATAACAGCAGCCCTGTGCGAGCACGGCTGGTACTGCGCATGGAGACGGAGGGACAATTGCTCTTTGCCAACCAGGCGGGAATCAAGGTATCGCAACAAAGCTTTGAAGAATTCGCCAGGCTGATGGATAGCGGCAAGATCTACCCGCTGGGCAGTGGCGCGAGCTTCAGCCGCAGTCTGGCGAGGGCGGCCGGCATCAAAAATCGGGTTGATCTGGACCACCTTGGCGCAGGATCACTGACGCTGATCGGGCGCGAGGAGGAAGAATGCCAGGGCACGGAAGACTCAACGCAAAAGCAGGAGCGCGAATACACACGGCAACAGACGCAGGAGGAACAGGAGCAGGCAGCGCTGCAGCGGGAGTGGGATGAAGCCCAGAGGCGGAAGCTGCAACGGCTGGCGCAGGAACAACCTGGCGCCGCACCAGCCGCCAGCGCAGCAGGCGGGAGCCCGCAACAGCGTCGACATTTGCGCTTACCGGTTGCGAGTAACGTTTTTGTCGAACTGGTTGCACCGCAGTTTGGCGGGGCGGATTCCGGCAAGGTCGCGATCTGTAAAACCCTTGACGTATCGCGAGGCGGCCTGCGGCTCAGCCTCGAACACGAACTCGTGACCGGGGCTGTCCTGCGGATCGGCGTTGAACTGCCTGACTTGCAGGACACGCTCTACCTGGCAGCAGAAGTGCGATGGTGCCTGGCCAATCTCGCACCCGACACCGGCTGGTCTGCCGGCTTCGCGATCCTCAACGCCGGCGATTCCGACACAGGCCGCTGGGTCGCGCTGCTGGACGAACTGGAAAGCTGATGGCAGCAGCCGGCCTTACATAAAGCTGCCCGCGTTGTCGTCGTCCAGCCCGGCAAGACTGAGGCCTCCATGGCCGCTGCTGTTCTGGCGATCCGCCTTGGCAAACTTGATCTTGAGGCGGACATTGTTGGCTGAATCGGAATTGCGGATGGCTTCCTCTTCAGTGATGAGACCTTCCTGGTAGAGTTCGAAAAGCGCTGTATCAAAGGTTTTCATACCGATATTTTCCGACTTGCGCATAACCTCCTTCACGCCTTCGATCTCGCCCCTGAGGATTAGCTCTGCGACCAGGGGCGTGCCCAGCAGGACTTCAATGGCGGCGCAGCGCTTGCCTTCTACCGTCGGTATCAGTCGCTGCGATACGAATGCCTGGATATTCAGTGACAGGTCCATCAACAGTTGCGGGCGCCGATCCTCGGGAAAGAAGTTGATAATCCGGTCGAGTGCCTGGTTGGCATTGTTGGCGTGGAGCGTGGAGATGCAGAGGTGGCCGGTTTCGGCAAAGGATATCGCATGCTCCATGGTTTCCCGATCGCGGATCTCGCCGATGAGGATGACATCCGGCGCCTGCCGCAGGGTATTCTTGAGCGCATTGTGCCAGCTGCGGGTGTCCACCCCAACCTCCC
>CAYTDW010000258.1:0-4930 GCA_964436585.1 uncultured Halioglobus sp.
GTCACCGACATGCTGTCCGGCAACGCCTTTGGCGAGGCCGGCTGCCGGGTGGTTATCGAGGAGTTCCTCGAGGGCGAGGAGGCGAGCTTCATCGTGATCGTGGACGGCAGCAACGTGCTGCCCATGGCCACCAGCCAGGACCACAAGCGCATCGGCGAGGGCGATACCGGCCCCAACACCGGCGGCATGGGCGCCTACTCGCCGGCCCCGGTGGTGGATGACGCGGTGTTTGAGCGCATCATGGCGGAAGTCATCCTGCCCACCGTGCGGGGTATGGCTGCCGAGGGCAACGCCTACACCGGCTTCCTCTACGCCGGCCTGATGATCTCCCCCGCCGGTGAACCGAAGGTGATCGAGTACAACTGCCGTTTCGGCGACCCGGAAACCCAGCCCATCATGGTGCGCCTGCGCTCGGACCTGGTAGCGCTGTGCGATTCTGCCCTCGACGGCGAACTCGACCGCGCCCGCGCCGAGTGGGACCCGCGCTGCGCGATCGGCGTGGTGCTGGCCGCCGCCGGCTACCCGGGCGACTACCCCAGGGGCACCCCCATCCACGGCCTCGACGCCGCGCAGGCGGACAACATCAAGGTCTTCCACGCGGGCACGGCGAACGCGGGGGGGGAAACTGTCACCAGCGGCGGCCGGGTGTTGTGCGTCACCGCCCTGGGGGACACCATCGCGGCGGCGAAAGACGATTGCTACCGGGCGGTGGACAAGATCCACTGGGAGGGCATGACCCTGCGCCGCGACATTGGCTGGCGCGCGGTAGCGCGCTATAGTCAGGCCGACTGAAGGTTACCTGGAACCCCCAATGCACCCGCGGCGCCTGTCCCTGCTCGATCGCGTGATCACCGAAGCGGATTCCGTGCTGCGCACCATCACCAATCGCGGCCACGCCGCGGGCCGGCCCTCGCCTTCGACCGGGCATGTCGATGCTGAGTTATCCGCACGGGAACGCCGGCACGTGGCGGGGCTGATGCGGGTCAACCACACCGGCGAGGTCTGCGCCCAGGCGCTCTACCAGGGCCAGGCCCTCACCGCGAAACTGCCAACCGTGCGCGAGGAGATGCAACAGGCGGCGGCGGAGGAAGTTGATCACCTGGTGTGGTGCGAGCAGCGCCTGCGGGAACTGGACAGCAGGCCCAGCGTCCTCAATCCGGCCTGGTACGGCCTGTCCTTCGCGTTGGGGGCGGTCGCCGGCGCGATAGGGGACAGGGTCAGCCTGGGCTTCGTGGCCGCTACCGAGGAACGGGTCTGCAACCACCTGCGGGACCACCTGAAGTCACTGCCGGACGAGGACCGCAAGTCCCGGCTGATCCTGCAAAAGATGCTGGAAGACGAGCAGCGCCACGGCGACAAGGCCCTGCAGGCGGGCGGCACTGATTTGCCGCGGCCGGTGAAGGACGTGATGACCGCGGTGTCAAAGCTCATGACCGGCAGCAGCTACAGGATCTGACGCCGGCGGCGGCAACCCTGTCTCAGCAGGCCGCCGGATCGAACTCCAGCACCTCGTAACTGTGGCTGATGGCAGCGCCGGCAGCGCCCAGCATGATCGAGGCAGAGCAGTATTTTTCCGCCGACAACTCCACCGCCCGCTTCACCTGGCTCTCCTTGAGTCCCACTCCGGTGACCACGAAATGCAGGCTGACGCGGGTGAATACCGCCGGCACCGCGTCGGCCCGCTCGGCCTCCACCTCCACCCGGCAGTCCACCACCTGCTGGCGGGCTTTTTTCAGCATGCTCAGCACATCGTAGCTGGCGCAACCGCCGGTACCCAGCAGCAGCATTTCCATCGGGCGCGGACCGAGGTTGCGCCCGCCGAGATCCGCGGGGCCGTCCATGACCACGCTGTGCCCGCTGCCGGACTCGCCCACAAACATGGCGCCGTCCGCCCACTTTACCGTCGCTTTCATTCGCCCTGGCTCCTGCAAAAATTGGCCGCGCAGCTTATCACAGGCTATCGAGTTTTACTTGGGCGCGGAGTCGGCTACACTCCCGTCCAGCAACTCGGGCTGTCATGGAGTATCGATGTGGTCAAACCCCAGGTGATCAGGGCACTGCCGAACGTGGAAAACTTCCTGCGCCACTGCCAGCGCAAGGACTACAAGGCCAAGAGCACCGTGCTGAAGCAGCACGACCCCGGCAACTCGCTCTACCTCATACTCGAAGGCTCGGTCTCGGTGATGGTGGAGGACGAGTCGGAACCCGGCCACATGATGGTAGTGGCCTACCTCAACCCGGGTGATTTTGTCGGGGAGATGGGCCTGTTCGATGACGAGGTCAAGGAGCGCAGCGCGATGGTGGTCGCCAAGACCCAGTGTGAGGTGGCGGAAATTTCTTATGAGCGCTTCCACCAGATCCGCAACCAGTTTCCCGATATCCTCTACGCCATCTCCCGCCAGATCAGCAACCGCCTGCGCCTGACCACCCGCAAGCTGACCGACCTGGCCTTCGTGGATGTGTCGGGCCGTATCGCCCATACCCTGCTCGACCTGTGCAAGGAACCCGACGCCATGACGCACCCGGACGGCATGCAGATCAAGATTACCCGGCAGGAGCTGGGCAAGATCGTCGGTTGCTCCCGGGAGATGGCCGGGCGGGTGCTGAAAACCCTGGAGGAAAACGGACTCGTGTCCGTCGCCGGCAAGACCATGGTGGTCTACGGCACCCGTTGAGAGTGGTCTACGGCACTCATTGAGAGTGGTCTACGGCACTCATTGAGAGCGGTCTACGGCACTCGTTGCGAGCGCTGTACAGTCGCAGATAGAACCCTAACCGAAAAACAATTCCCGCAGCTTTGCGCCGGGTTCGCGCGCCCGCATGAACGCCTCGCCGACCAGGAAACCAAACACCTGGTGGTTGCGCATCAAGGCCACGTCCGCGGCGTCGTGAATGCCGCTTTCGGTGATCACCAGGCGGTCCGCCGGAATATGGGGCAATAACTCCAGGGTGGTGTCGAGCCTGGTGTCAAAACTGCGCAGGTCGCGGTTGTTGATGCCGATCAGCGGTGTGGCCAGCTCCAGCGCGCGCTCCAGTTCCGCCCGGTCATGCACTTCCACCAGCACATCGAGCCCGACTTCGGCCGCGGTGCGGGCCAGCTCGTGCATCTGGTCGTCATCGAGAGCCGCCACAATCAGCAGGATCGCATCGGCGCCGATGGCCCGGGCCTCCACCACCTGGTAGGGATCGACCGTGAAGTCCTTGCGCAGGACCGGCAGATCACAGGCGGAGCGCGCCTGTTGCAGGTAGGCATCGGAGCCCTGGAAAAAGTCGATATCCGTGAGTACCGACAGGCAGCTCGCGCCACCCGCCTGGTAATCGGCGGCGATCTGCGCCGGCTGGAAGTGGGCCCGGATCACCCCCTTGCTGGGCGAGGCCTTCTTGATCTCGGCGATCACCGCCGGCGCCGCCGCGGCGACGCGCGCCTGCAGGGCCCGGGCAAAGCCGCGGGCGGGCGCCTGTTCGGTTATGCGCCGCTCCAGGCTGCCGACAGGATCGCGCCGGCGCCGCGCAATCACTTCCTCGCGCTTGCGGCTGAGTATCTTATCGAGAATCGTTGCAGTTTTTTCAGCCATCGCTCAGTCCGCCAGTCCCCGCATCAGCCGGGTGAAATCGATAAACTGCCGCAGCTTTTCCGCCGCCTGGCCACTGGCCAGCACATCGTCCGCCATGGCGACGCCATCGGCCAGGGTGGCCGCGACACCGCTCACGTAAATAGTCGCACCGCCATTGAGGGTGAGCATCATGGCGGCCTTGCGGGCGGCCTCGTCATCGGCGCCGGCCAGGGCGCGGCGGATCAGGTCGGCGGAAGCCGCGGCGCTGTTGACCACCAGGCCATCGAGACTCTGCCGCTGCAGGCGAAACTCTTCCGGGGTTATATGGAAGCTGCTGATGTCGCCATCGCGCAGCTCCGCCACCCGGGTGCCGGCGGCGATCGATATTTCATCCAGCCCATCGTCGGAATGCACCACCATGGCGTGCACCGAGCCGAGAGCCTTGAGCACCCGCGCCATGGGCAGGCACAGGTCCGGGGAATACACCCCGATAACCTGGCGCTTCACCCCGGCGGGGTTGGTCAGGGGCCCGAGGATATTGAACAGGGTGCGAATTCCCAGCTCCCGGCGCGGGCCGACAGCGTAGCGCATGGCGCTGTGGTGGGCAGGGGCGAACATAAATCCCACGCCGACCTCGTCGATGGCGCGAGCCACCTGCACCGGGCTGAGATCCAGCGGCACCCCGAGCTGTTCGAGCACGTCCGAGCTGCCGCTGGTGCTGGAGACGGAGCGGTTGCCATGCTTGGCCACCCTGGCACCGGCGGCGGCCACCACGAAACTGGAGGCGGTGGATACATTGAACAGGTTGGCGCCGTCCCCGCCCGTACCCACCAGGTCCACCAGGTGCTCGTCGCTCACTGTCACCGGCGTGGCCAGGTCGCGCATGACCGCGGCGGCGCCGGCAATCTCTTCGGTGGTCTCGCCCTTCAGCCGCAGCGCCACCAGCAGGCCCCCGATCTGGGCATCGGTGGCGTCACCCGACATCACCTGCCGCATCACGGCGGACATTTGCTCACGGCTGAGGTCCTGGCGGTCAACCAGCCTGGCCAATGCGTCCTGCAGACTCATCATGTTATCCCCTTACTGCTCGAGGAAGTTGCGCAACAGGTCGTGGCCGTGCGCGGTGAGGATCGACTCGGGGTGGAACTGCACGCCTTCGACCGCCAGTTCCCGGTGCCGCAGGCCCATGATCTCATCGACTTCCCCCGCCTCGGTCAGGGTCCAGGCAGTGATCTCCAGGCAGGCCGGCAGACTGTCTTTTTCCACCACCAGGGAGTGGTAGCGGGTGGCTTCAAAGGGTTCGCTCAGCCCGCGAAAAACACCCTGCCCCCGGTGGTGTATCTGCGAGGTCTTGCCGTGCATGACCTGGCGTGCCC
>CAYTDW010000259.1:0-4917 GCA_964436585.1 uncultured Halioglobus sp.
CTGCGGCGCCATCCGCCGACCTCGCCCGCGCACGACGCGGCAAACTTTCCACGAGCTGCTAAGCTTTTCCCCGGGGAACCTGCGCCAAGGACTCGAGGAAATCACCTGCCATGCACCAAGCCTGCTGATGTCGACACCGGCCGATCCCGATCTGACCCTGCCCTCGCTGGTGGGTCTCCCCCGCGCCCACGACAGCGCACCGCGGCTGCTCCTCACCATCATTTTCCATCCGGACACCGGCCGTATCGGGGAGACCGCCGAGCTGGTCGGCCCCCCGGGGTCACAGCCCTGGGTGCTGGGACGCTACAGTCCCGCCTTCGGGCGGGGCGGCGATGCCGGGCCGCCGACTCCCCTGGATGAAGATCATGTCAGTCGGCGGGCCCTTGAGGTGGCCGTCGAAGGTGACAGCGTCACCCTGCACCGCCCTGACGGGTCGAGCCGCTGCCGGGTCGGGGGCAGGGAACTGGAGGGGAGAGTGGTGCTTGCCCCCGGGCAGCTGCAGGCCGGCGTAGCCCTGCTGCTGTCGCACAGCGTGGTGCTGTTGTTGCGACTGTCTCCCCGGAACGGGCCGGCAATTTCCGCCGGCGCTGACGGTACCGGCCTGTGCGGCAGCAGCGCGTACATGAACGAACTGCGGCGGCAGATCGCGCTGGTGGGCAGCAGCGGGCTGGACGTCCTGGTCCACGGCGAGACAGGAACCGGCAAGGAACTGGTGGCGGCGGCCATTCACCGGGCCAGCCGGCGCAGCGGGCCCATGGTGAGCGTCAATATGGCGGCTATTACCCCAGGCCTCGCCGCCGCTGCCCTGTTTGGCAGTGCCCGCGGTGCCTACACCGGCGCCACCGGTGCGAGCGCCGGCTTCTTCCGGCAGGCCCAGGGCGGCACCCTGTTTATGGACGAGATCGGCGATACTCCCCTGGAGGTGCAGCCCCAATTGCTGCGCGCCCTGCAGGAGCGGGAAATACAGGCTGTTGGCGGGGCTGTGCAGCGGGTGGATGTCAGGGTGATATCCGCCACCGACGCCGCCCTTGACGGCGCGGGCAGCGACTTCAAGGCCGCGCTGCGCCACCGGCTGGGGGCTTGCGAGATCGGGCTGTTGCCCCTGCGCCAGCACCCGGAGGACATCGGTGAATTGCTGCTGCACTTCCTCGGCCTCAGCTGCCGGCAACTTGCCTGCCCCGGCCTGCTGCCGCAGAAGGACTCGCCGGCCCCGGAGATAGCGGTTTGGGCCGAGTTATTCCACAGCTTCCTGCGCTACCGCTGGCCTGGCAATGTGCGCGAGCTGGCCAATTTTGCCGGCCAGGTGGTGGTGGCCGCCGAGGGCGGTGTCGCGCTGCCGGATAATGTCCGCAGGGCGCTGCAAGGGCCGCCGGCGCAACCGGCGGAGGCGACCGCGGTTGGCAGCACACCCCGCCGCAAAATCCGCGATATCGACGAGCGGGAATTCGACAGTGCCATGCAGGCCAATGACTGCGAGGCGGCGAATGTCGCGCGGCAGTTGGGTGTGTCCCGGCAGGGGGTATACCGGCGTATCGGTGAAACACCGGGCTATCGGCTCGCCGGGCAGGTACCGCTGGCCGAGCTGGAGCGGGCACTGGCCGAGCATGGCGGTGATGCCCGGGCCGCCGCAAGGCGCTTGAAAGTCTCCTGCAGCGGCCTGCGCGCACGCCTGCGCGACTCGCAGCTGGTGTGGTTCTAGCCATGCCCGGGCAATCGGCCTGGACCGCAGGCGATGCCAGGGTGGGCCCCTACCGGATCCTGCGCCTGGTCAACAGGGGCGGCCAGGGCTCGGTGTACCTCGGTTACGACAAGCGCCTGCACCGGCGTGTGGCCATCAAGATTTATCCCCTGCCGAACGAGCGCGCCGCCCGCAGGCAGCGGTTGCATGAGGCGCAGGTGATCGCCAGCATGCAGAGTCCGAAAGTCGTGCAGATTCATGATGTCATCGAATCCCGCGACCACCTGGCCATGGTTATGGAGTATGTCCCGGGCTGCGATCTGGAGGAATTGCTGGCATCGGTGCGACCCTCACTGGCCAGCGTCCTGACGATAACAGCCGACATCGCCGGCGCCCTGACCGTCGCGCGCCAGCAGCGCATCGTCCACGGCGACCTGAAGGCGCGCAATGTGCTGATCACCACCACCGGCCGGGCGAAACTGACGGATTTTGGTATAGCCCAACGCCCCACGGCAGAGGCGGCGCTGGCGGGGAGCCTGTCGGCGATGTCACCCGAGCAGTACCTGGGCACGCCCCTGGGCGAGCGTTCGGACCTGTTTGCCCTGGGCTGCCTGCTGTACCGCATGCTGGGGGGCGTGGCGCCCTTTTATCGTGACGGTCGGCTGGACGCCCGGGCGCTGCTCGAGGGCGAGCCCGCGTCGCTGGAAACGCTGGTCTCCGCCGATGTCGAGTTGCCACCGGAACTCATCAGGCTCGTGACCGCGATGCTGCAGAAAGTACCCGCCAACAGGCCGTCCAGTACCCGGGTCGTGCGCCAGGTGCTGCGCCGCGTCGCGCGCGGTATTCCGCTGGCTGCCAGCAACAGCCTGCTGGAAGAGGCCCGACCCTGCTTCAGGGCGGAGTCCGCGGAGGACATACCGCCACCGGTGCCCGTGGACCTTGCGCGGGAGGGGCGCTCCAGGATGGCCGCTGCGGCCGGGGGAACCTCCAGTCCGGGGCACTTTTTCAACCGGGCCCGCTGGCCGCGCCTGGCCATCCTGGCCGGAGTTGCCGTCGGCGCCGGCCTGCTCTACCTCCTCGCCCTGCCGCCAGGTCAGACGCGGGTGCATTTCGAGGCACCGCAGATGCGCCTGGACGCCGGGACGCGCCTCCCGGGGGAGGTTTCCGATCGCTGGCTGGTCGAGGAAGTCAGCAGGGCCATGCAGGAGCGGGTGGGCCCGGTGCTGGTGACCGGTCCGGTCGGCGCCACGCCGGTTACCACCCTCTATGGCGACCCCGCAAAGCGTGAGCCGCGGGATCCGCCGACTGAACAGCTGCAAGTGCAGCTGCGCTGTATCGACCTGCTGTGCGTGTTCGCGCTGAGTCGCAGCGAGGGCGGACGCGAGTCCAACCGGCAGGCGGTGCTGTTTGCCGACCAGTCGGTGCAGCAGTGGCGCGATGTGGTGCGGACGACGACCCTGGCGCTTTTCCCCTGAAGCACTGAGCCTGCTAAACCAACGCGATAGACGCGGCCAGCAGCATCTGCGACAGGAAGTACAGCGGTGTGCCCCACAGCCCGTTCCAGCGGCTGGGGTGGATAAATTGCCGTCGCGCCACGGCCAGGTCGGAAATCGCGAAACCCCAGGCGCCGACGATAATCAGCTGCGCGGCCGGCAGGCCGGCGCTCAGGCCGGCACACAGCAGCATGCCGGTGATCACCAGGGTGTAAACGGTCACCGGCAGTTTCATCTGCGCCGGCACCCGCGGCAGCAACCAGCGGGTCACCAGGACCAGCAGTACCACGGCCGGCAGGGCGCTGGCCGCCAACCCTGTGAAGTTGGGGGGCAGCTGCAGGAAGGCCAGGGCGTAGAGCAGGTGGCCGCAGAGGAAGGCGACCAGTCCATCGAGGAAACAGCGCTCGTCGTCCGGCATCAGCAACAGGTCTCCCGCCATGCAGCACAGCAGGCCCGCCAACAGCCAGGCCCCGTAGACCGATTCCGGGGCGCCCAGCGCGACGGCCAGCCAGACGAAGGCGAGTGCGGCGACGGGCTTGCACAGGTAGCGCCCGGGGCGGTAGCCGACAAAGTCGCTGACTACCAGCGCGGAGACCGCAACGATCGCGCACACTATCGGCGGCAGCGCAGTCGCCAGTTGCCAGGTTTCAGCTTCCAAGTCGGCAAATACTCCTGTAGAGCGCTTCGTTCCGGGGCGCCGCAACGTGGTGGCGCGCGGCGAGATGCAGCAGGTGGCCGGTAATATATTCGATTTCGGTGTCGCGCCCGCCCAGTACATCCTGCAGCATGGAGGAGCGGTTGGCGGCGGTGGCGCGAATCACTGCCGCCACCTGCTCCGGCAGATCCGCAGTTATCGCGCCAAAACCGGCTGCGGCGCTGACCTGCATGATTTCCTCGCACAGCTCCGCCAGTTGAGGGGCGAACGCTGGCCCGGCCAGTTCGCCGTTGTGGCAGCGGTGCAGGGCGGTAAGCGGATTGATGGCGCAGTTGATGGCGAACTTGAGCCACCGGGCGTGCTCGATGGCAGCGTCCCAAATGCCGGGTTGTAGCGCCTGTGACCACTGCTCGAACCAGGGGGGCGGCAGGGCGCAACCGGGCCGGCCAACGCGCGTCAGTCCGCGGCCGGCGTGGCGGATATGCCACCTGGACACCCGGTAGGCGCCTTCGGTAGTGGTGCCGAAGAAGTACGCCGGTAGCGGCAGCGCCGCCTGCAATCGTTCGGCGAAGCCCATGCCGTTGGACAGCAACAGCACCTGGCTTGCGCTGTCCAGGCGGTGGGCCACGGACAGGACGGCCGCGCACACATCCTGGGCCTTGGTGGTCACCAGCAGGTGTCTGATGCGACCGGGATCGGACGGGACGGACACCGGCAGTTCCGCACTGCTGGCGCTTCCCTCCCGCTCCACGGTTACCCTCACCGGCGCCGCGCCGCAACCCTGGCGCAGCAGCAGCGTAGTAGGGCAGCCGGCCTGTTGCAGCGCACTGGCAAACAGGCAACCGATCGCGCCGGCGCCCAGTACGTACCAGTTGTCCGCTGTCACCCTGTTCGCCCGGCGGGCGGGATTGTAAACTTGCCGCGGCCCATTACTATGTAGCTCCAGCTGTTGTGCGCAAATCGGGGATATGCACTATGCCATCGTTTGATGTTGTTTCGGAAGTTGATCTGCACCAGCTGACCAACGCGGTCGACCAGGCCGGCCGGATCGTCGCCAATCGCTTCGATTTCAAGGGTGTCCAGGCCTCTTT
>CAYTDW010000260.1:0-4911 GCA_964436585.1 uncultured Halioglobus sp.
AGCCCGGACGGGCCACGATCAGCTGGCGTACCTGCTCGATCACACCGCCGCTGTTGCTCATGCGCGCCAGCAACAGCTGGCACTGGTGCTGGCAAACGGCGGAGGTCTGGGCATCCTGCATGGGCATGGCGCTGTCGAGCACTGCGGCGTCAAACCTGATCTGGGCGCGCGGGGCGTTGAAACTGACCGGACAGCCGAAGAACGCTTCGTAGTCCCGCTGCCTGCCGTTGCCGCTGTGCATCAGCGCCACCGCGAGCGGGTGGATGGGGTCGACCTGGGCGGGATCGACACCGGCCAGCGCCGCCGCCAGGTCGCGGTCGACGTAATAGGTGAGCAGGTCCTCGGGAATCTCCAGCTGCCGCGAGAACTGCAGTATGCCCACCCTGTCCGTCTCGCAAAAATCAATCCGGAACAGGGTGAACGACAGCGGCCCGTAATTGCTGACGATGGTCAGCGCGTGGCGCAGGGTGGGGGCGGAGAGGAAGGCGTAACCGAACAGGCCGTAGCTCTGTGCGGGGTAGGCCTTGCCCAGCCTGAGCCCGAGCAGGGGGTCGGCGCTCAGTTGCAGCAGGTTGCGGTGAAAGCGGAATTCCTGGGCCAGGCTGAACTCCAGTGTCGGATTGGGCACGAGCAGGTCCGCAGCCTTGATACCGGTCCCCGCCAGGCACTCGCCGGCTGCATAGCCCATGGCCTGCATGGCCCGGAGCGCAGGTGGCAGTGCCCTGATGTGGTGGGAGACGCTGATGCTGGAAGCCATGTGTCAATAGTAGTCCAGCCTGTCCGGAATTCATAAGTTTTTGTCCTGCTCAAATATTCGCCAGCGGGGGCTTTTCTCTTACAGTAGGCTCTCGGCAGCAGACTATATAAGGAGGCGAGAAAACAGCATGAAAAATAACAGCGTCAGGAACCCGTCCGTTGCGGTGATCGGTGCCGGTATGACCGGTATTCTCATGGCTATCAGGCTGCGTGAAGCCGGCATCAGCGACATCACCATCCTGGAAAAGGCCGACAAGGTCGGCGGCACCTGGCGGGAGAATTCCTACCCGGGCGTGGCCTGTGACGTCCCGGCCCATATGTACACCTACTCCTTCAAGGGCAACCCGGAATGGGCGCACCGTTTTGCCCACGGTGACGAGATTCAGGCTTATATGGAACAGGTAGCGGCCGAGTACGGCGTTACCAACCAGGTGCGTTTCAACGAGTCCCTGGACGAATGCCACTACCGGGACGGCCAGTGGCACCTGACCACCAGCCTGGGCAATACACTGGTGGTGGATTTCGTGGTGGCCGCCACGGGCATCCTGCACCACCCGGCCTACCCCGATATCCAGGGCCTGGATAGTTTCAGGGGCGCTATGTTCCACACGGCGCGCTGGAACCACGATGTGAGCCTGGCGGGCAAGCGCGTGGGCATCATCGGCACCGGTTCAACCGCCACCCAGGTCATTTCCGAGATTGCCAAAACTGTCGGTCACCTGACGGTGTTCCAGCGCACGCCCCAGTGGATTTTCAGTGTGCCCGACAAGAACTACACGGAGGCGGACAAGGCCGCCCTGCGCGGCAACCAGAAATTGATGAAAAAACTGTCCGAACGCTATGCCTTCGCGATGCGGCATACCTTTACGGCAGCGGTTACCGGTAGCAAAACGGCACACGGCCTGATCAGCTGGCTGACCAGGCGCAACCTGCGTAAAAGTGTGCGAGACCCGGCGTTAAGAGCCAAACTCACCCCCAATTACAAGGTGGGTTGCAAGCGCCTGGTGATCAGCTCGACCTTCTACGAGGCGATTCAGCGGGATAATGTGTTGCTGGAGACCACGGCGATCGAGCGCATATCCGAGCGCGGCGTGGTAACCAAAGACGGTTTGGAACACGAACTTGACGTGCTGATTCTTGCGACCGGCTTCCACCCGTTTAATTTCATGCGCCCGATGAACCTGACGGGCCGTGATGGCCTGTCCATCGATGCTGCCTGGGCGAAGAAGGTGCAGGCCTATCGCTCAATGTGCCTGCCGGGCTTTCCCAACTTCTTCCTGATGCTGGGCCCCAACACGCCCATCGGCAACTACTCGGTTATTGCCATGAGTGAGGTCCAGTCGAGCTATGTGCTGAAGCTGATCGACCACTGGCGCCGGGGACGTCTGGAGACAGTTGAGGCCACGGAGGAAGCCAAGGTGCGTTACAACAACTATCTCAAGGCGGGCATGGGCAAAACCGTCTGGGTGGGCGGTTGCCAGAGCTGGTACCTGGATGCGGATGGCGACCCCGCCATGTGGCCCTATTCCTGGGATCAGTGGGTAAAGGAGCTGGAAGAGCCGGAACTGGATGATTTCCTGCAGGGCGTTCCGGCGCGCACCGCGCCGGCGGAAATCGTGCCCTTGAAGCCGGCTGAGAAGGCGGCCTGACTAGGTCGCCCGGGGTGACCTGGGCAGCGGCTCGCGGTCATCCTCGAAGCCTGCCGTTTCCGGCCGCTGCCGGTACCAGTCGACGCCCTGCCCATCGCGCTCGCGGGTGATACGGCGCCGACCCAGCAGACAGTTGAGGTGGGCCAGGGTCTCCCCCGTGGCCAGGCCCAGTGAGTCCTGGTCAATGTCCCTGTTGAACAGGGGCGGGAAGCAGTCCACCGCGCGCCGCGGTTGGTCGAGGTAATCGAACAGCCCCCTGAGGTCGCGGTTGTGGGCCTCTATCAGCTGGTTGAGCCGCACATGCAGCCCGTAAAAAGGGGCCTCGTGGGCGGGCAGCACCAGCACATCGTCGGGCAGCATCTCGCGGATGCGCGCGCTGGAGCGGAGCCATTCCTGCAGGGGATCGCCGCTGGGCTCGGTGGGGAAGACGCTGACATTGGGGGTGATCCGGGGCAGGACCTGGTCCCCCGAGATCAGCAGCTTGAGGGCCGGACAGTACAGCGCAAGGTGTTCGGGGGAGTGGCCGCTGCCCACGATCACCTGCCAGTAGCGGCCGCCGATGGTGATGGTTTCCAGGTCCACCAGGCGGCGGAAACTGTCCGGCAGGGGGTAGACCGCCCTGCCGAAGTTGCCGAATCTGCCTCTGTAGAACGCCAGTTGCGCGTCGTTGTAACCCGCCGCCCGGTAAAAACGCAGGGCCACCGCCGGCACTTCCCTGCCGGTATCCGCTACCATCGCCCGGCACATCAGGAACTCTTCCCGGGACATCCACAACTCGGCGCCGAAGCGCTCGGTCAGCCAGCCCGCCAGCCCCACGTGGTCGGGATGCATATGGGTACAAATGACCCGGGTGATGGGCCTGTCCTGCATCACCGAGCCGAACAGCTGCTCCCAGGTCGCCCGGGCGTCGTCCAGGTTCAGGCAGGTGTCCACCACGGTCCAGCCATCACCATCCTCCAGCAACCAGAGGTTGATGTGGTCCAGCGACATGGGCATGGGAAAGCGGACCCAGTACACCCCCTCGGCGATCTGTTCCGGTTGCCCGGGCGCGGGGTTGATCTCCCGGCCCCAGGGGTAGGTCAGGCCTTTGTACAGTTCGGGCGTGTCTTGCAGCATCGCTTAAGCCTCCTGGTACCCGCTTGGTCTGGCGGGCGCGCGCCCCGCCCCCTGGCGCAACAGCTCATTACTAAGAGTCTGGCGTCTGCCCGCTCAAAGACTGACGGGCGCGCCAAAGGCGTTGACCATAACACCTTTGGTCGCCTCGACACAGATGCACAGCGCCAGACACCTTGCCGGACGCGTCTCGCCTGTGTGCATGTCATTGCAATGGCCACGGCCTGCATGCATCGTTGAACCGCGCGTTATCCAGGCGCTCTATAATGGTGGTGAAGTAAATGTTGGCGTTGTGTTTTCGGGAGTTGCTGCAGTGATCGGGATCCGCGACACGATGGCACGGTTTTGCCGGCTCAGCGAGCGCGAGGTGCTGGACCGTCTGATGGCCGAGGCCGCGATCCCGCCCGCACGCTGCGCCGGGATTTCCAGGCAGGCGGCGGAGCTGGTAGAAGCGCTGCGCCGGAAGGGCCGCCACGGCCTGATGGAGGTTTTTCTCGAGGAGTACGGGCTCTCCACGGACGAGGGTGTGGCCCTGATGTGCCTCGCCGAGGCGCTGCTGCGGGTACCCGATGCCGACACGATCGATGCCCTGATCGAGGACAAGATCGCACCGTCCTCCTGGGGGAAGCACCTGGGCCAGTCGAGTTCGCCGCTGGTGAATGCCTCCACCTGGGCGTTGATGCTCACCGGGCGAGTACTCGACGACGACAAGGACCGGGGTATGGCCGGCATATTGCGCAGCGCGGTGCGCCGCCTGGGTGAGCCGGTGATTCGCACGGCAGTGAAGCGGGCGATGAAGGAACTGGGTTCGCAGTTCGTGCTGGGGCAGACCATCACAGCTGCCATGAAGCGCGCCGCCAAACAGGAGGCGCGCGGTTTCACCTATTCCTATGACATGTTGGGCGAGGCCGCCCTGACCTGGCGAGATGCCGACGCCTATTTCGACAAATACCGGCAGGCGATCGCCGCCATCGCGACCAAGTGCCGCTCGGAGGATCCCCGGCGCAACCCTGGCATTTCCATCAAGTTATCAGCGCTGCACCCGCGCTATGAAGTGAGCCAGGCCGGGCGGGTCATGCAGGAGCTGCTACCCAGGGTGAGTGAGCTGGCGCTGCTGGCGCGGGCCGCGGGGATGGGGCTTACCCTCGATGCCGAGGAAGCGGACCGGCTGGAGCTGTCGCTGGATATTATCGAGGCGGTGTTCGCCGACAGCCGGCTGGCGGGCTGGGACGGTTTTGGCGTAGTGGTGCAGGCCTATGGCAAGCGCTCAGGTGCGGTCATCGACTGGCATTACGCCCTGGCCGCGCAACACGGCCGGCGCATGATGATACGCCTGGTCAAGGGCGCCTACTGGGACAGCGAGATCAAGCGCGCCCAGGCCGGGGGACTGGCC
>CAYTDW010000261.1:0-4910 GCA_964436585.1 uncultured Halioglobus sp.
ATAGTGTGCGTATAGCCTCGATCAATGCACCGCAGCGACGGCCATTATGCCGGAGCCTGGTCGCCCTTGTACTCGAAAACCGCCCGCAGCAGGGTTTTGATGAGATTCAGCTGCTTGTCCAGGGCCGCCTCGCTGAACGGGTCCTGTCCCAGCAGATCGCGATACATGGGTGCCATGGTGACATAGGACATCACCAGGTTGTTGAAGGCCATGACCGCCCAGGGCTGTAGCCCGGAATCCTTGAACAGGGAGATGGCATCCCCTTCAATCTGCGCATCGGGCTGGAACATGGGGCGGAACAGGCGGTCGATCAACTCATTGGTGTGAGGCCCCCCGGACAGGGCCGCATGTTGCAACAGGCGAGCGAGGTTGGGGTTGGCATGGTGCTGGCGCACGATGGTCTCCAGCCACTGGAAAACCCGTTCGTAGGTCACCGGCGCCCGGCCGAGCTCCTCCATCGGCGCGGAAAAAACCCGCAGCAAGCGCTCCAGCACGGCCTCGTACAGGGCCTCCTTGTTGCGGAAGTGGTTGTAGAGGCTGGGCGAGCGGATGCCCACCCGGTCCGCGACATCCCCCAGCGAGGTGGCGCTGTAGCCCTTCTCCGCAAACAGGCTCTCCGCCGCGTCGAGTATGCGCTCGGCGGTGGTCAGGGCCTGCACCGAGCCTGCTGCCTGTGTTCCCATGATGGGGTTCTCGCTGTGGGGTGGCGGTTCAAGCGCCCGAGGTCCGGCTTCGACATTAATCACCAACTAATAGCCGTTAGTGTATCCCAGCGGCTGGCGCGACTTAAGCCCCGGATCGCACTCCCGTGGTACCCCTGACTGCAGGTAGCCCCGCTGCCCCTGCACCCAGCGCGCTGGCGGTTGACCCCTTGCGGTTGGCCCCTTGCGGTTGACAAGGGATAGGCGAATGTGAATAATCGCGCCTCCTGATTTTTGACCCCTGTAGAGGTACATCGAAATGGCAAACACACCGCAAGCGAAAAAGCGGGCGCGCCAGGCCGAAAAACGCCGGAACCACAATGCCAGCCTGCGCTCCGTGGTTCGCACCATGATCAAGAAAGTGAACGCCGCCATCAGCACCGGTGATGCGACCGCGGCCAGGGCGGCCTATGACAACGCCGTGCCCGTGATCGATCGCATGGCGGACAAGGGCATTATTCACAAGAACAAGGCCGCCCGACACAAGAGCCGCCTGAATACCCAGGTCAAGGCGCTCGCCGCCTGATCCGAACTTTCTGCACGCACAAAAAAAGCCGGCTTATACGCCGGCTTTTTTGTTTCGCCGCACACGGTGCGGCGGCTGCGCCAGGATCAGGCCGCGGTGCTGATCTTGGCAGCCTGCTGCTTCTGGTGTTCGGCTGCGAACGCCGCGAGCATGCCCTGCTCATGTGACTGGGCCTCCTGCGTATCCAGCGGCCGCTCCATCGCCGACCAGTCGATATCGCCATCGGTGGCCAGGTTCTCGTAATCGAGAATGCCCAACTCCTCGAACTTGGGGCGAATCTTGTCGGTCAGAAGCCCAATCCGCTTGAGGTTGGGGATAACCCGCTGGAACAACAGGTTGCGGAAGGTGGACATGACAAATCCCTCCAGCACCTGCTTGCGGGCCTCCTCCACATCCCAGCCGAAGTGACGGAACACATCAGTGGCCACCAGGCGCTCGCGGCTGACCACGCAGGCCTCGTAGGCGAACAGGGCGCGCTCTTCCCGCTCCTCGTCAGACAGGGTCTTGACGAACTCCTCGAGGTAATTGACCCCGAAGGTGACATGGCGCGCCTCATCCCTGGTCACCAGGTACACAACATCCTTGAGCACCGGGTCGGGCGTGGTTTCGCGGGTGGTATTGAACGCGGACAGCGCCAGGCCCTCGATCACGATCTGCATGCCGATGAATTTCATGTCCCAGCGCGGATCCGTCAGGATCTTGTCGATGATGCTCTTGAGGTAGGTGTTGATGGGATACATCATGCCGATGCGCTGCTGCAGGTACTTGTTGAATACCTCTACATGGCGCGCCTCATCGAAGGTCTGGGATGCGGCATACAGCTTGGCATTCAGGGTGGGCGCGCAGGAGCACAACTGCGAGGCCACCAGCAGGGCTCCCTGCTCCCCGTGGAGGAACTGGGACAGGCTCCAGGAATTCATATGTAACCAGAATTCCGCCCGGGTTTTCTCGTCCATCGCCAGGTAGGGCTCGAATTCGTGGAGATTCATCACCTCGGGCTGGCGCACTTCCTGCGGCCAGGGCCGGTTCCAGTCGATGTCCATCTCCGGGTCCCAGTTGAGCTGCTTGCCCAGGTCATAAAGCTTCTTGATGCGATCGTCCTGCACCTTGTAATCCCAGTTGTAGGAGCCGGTGAGAGGCGTCTGGAAGATCTCGGCGATGTGATCGACATCGGCGCTGGTCAGCAGGTCTTCCAGGTCGGGGTTTTCCTTCGGATAGTCGGCGCCGGCGAACTGCTGGATCTTGCGGGGGGTACTGTCAGTCCACTTCACTTGCATGGGGCAAACTCCACTGGGATGTATGAGCTTCCGACTATGCGAGATCTCCGCAAGCGCAACAAGGTAAAGTCTTGTCAATTTCAGGTCATTTGTGGCCAAATGGCGGGATGGTAGAATCCAGCACCCCGGCACAGTATGTCCTGATCCTCATCGACCTGGCGGAGCGGCAGGGCTGCGACCGCACGGCCCTGCTGGCGGGGACAGGCCTCGCCCGGACCGGCATCGCCAATATCGGCGCCCGGGTCAGCGACCGCGACTTCGCCATCGTGGTCGCCAACGCCCTGCGCCTGACCGGGGACCCGGCCCTCGGCCTGAACCTGGGTCTGCACCTCAATCTCAGCGCCCATGCGGTTCTCGGCCAGGCCTTCATGACCTGCCGGGATCTCAGCCAGGTGCTCGACCTGTTCCTGAAGTACTACCACCTGCTGGCGCCTGCCCTGCACCTAGAGTACGAAATCGTGGGTGAGCGCTGCGTGCTCAGTATCGTCAGCAGCCTCGCCGAGACCCCGCTCGATTTTGGCTTTGAATTGATCTGCGGCGCCATGCTCAACACCCTGCGGGGCCTGCTGAATCGCAATGAGCTGCGCTTGCAACTGGAAGTGCCCTACGCGGCGCCCGCCCACGCCGTACGCTACTTCGAGGTGTTCGGCCCGGATGTCCAGTTCAACTGCGTCACCGGCCGTATCGCCTTCCAGCGGGAGTTGCTGTCCACACCGCTGCCCTCCTCCAATCCGGCGCTGCGCAGCCTGTACGAGGGCGAATGCGCCCGACTGCTGGCGGACCTGCAGGGGGCGACCGCGGTGGCGGAGCAAACCCTGCGCCTGATGCGCAAGCTTGAAGGCCAGTACCCGCAGATGCCGCAGACCGCGAAAATGCTGAACCTCAGCCCCCGCACCTATCGCCGCCGCCTGGCGCGGGAGCAGCGCTCCTACCAGGAACTGCTGGACCAGGTGCGGGCCGAGCACGCCACCCGTTACCTGCAGAACACCCGGTTGCCCCTGTCCAGCATCGCCTACCTGATCGGTTTCAACGACGCCTCCAACTTCCGCCGCGCCTACCAGAAGTGGACCGGGCGTTCGCCGGCAGAAGTGCGGCATGGCCATTAGGGCTCGGACCCCTGCGGGGTGTGACCCTGCTGGCTTGAACAGGAGCGAGGACTAGGTGACGTGAGTGTCGAGGTAACGCTTTACCTCGCTGCGCAGCACCGACTCAAACATGGAGGCCAGGAGGCCGAGCCTGACCGACACATCGATGAGTCCATCGTGAAAGGACATCCTGCCGTCTACACCGGCGCCGGTGATGCGGACCGTGTCGCCCTCCCAGCGGGCGCGCACACCATGCTCCCGCTCCAGCTCGGAGGCGAGGCCCCTGGCGGCTTTGCGCACTTCCGTCTTGGACATGGTGTAGGGCTTGGTCAGCCTGAATCCTGCCATGAGCCTTCCTCAGTGTTTTGGGCTGAGTATAGATCACGCGAGCCAGCAGGCGCGAGCGGGTTCGGACCGGGCGCTGGTCAGCCCCGGATAAATTCCCCCGCGTACCACTGGAGCATGGCTATTTTCTCGGCCAGCGGCCGGTCCGGCTCCATTTCGTAGACATTGCGGAAGCCGATGATCACATCGGTTACGCCAATGGCCTCCAGGGCCTCGATACCCTCGCGGCTGAAGGCGTTCTGGCCCGTGGTGAATATCCGGAAGGGCCTGTCAGCGGTGCCGTATTCCTGGCGCAGTTCCCGGATACGCCTGATAAAGGCCTCCAGTTGCACCATATCGGCACCGGCACACATCCAGCCGTCTCCCAGCCGGGCCGCGCGCTTCAGGGCGGGCTCAGTGTGGCCACCGATCAGGATAGGCGTCCGCGCAGTGGGTACCGGGCACATTTTGTTCGCGGGCATATGGTGTATCTGGCCCTCGTAGCCGAAGAACTCTCCCGTTTCGAGGCCCCTGAAAATCTCGATCTGTTCGTCCAGCCGCAGCCCGCGCTTTTCAAACGGCACCCCGCAGACGGCGAAGTCCTCCTCCCAGGGACTGATACCCACGCCGAACAGGAAGCGGTTCCCCGACAGCACCTGGATACCCTGGACCTGCTTGGCCACGACCGGTGCCTGGCGGACTGCCAGCTTGTAGACGAAGGTCGCAAATTCGATGGTCTGGGTGACCGCAGCCATCGCGGTGACGGCGATGAGGCTTTCGACGAAGGGCACGCTCTCCAGGAACTCGCGACTGCCGTCCTTGTTGTAGGGATAGCTGGAACTCGCCTGCTGCGGGTAGCAGATGCTATCGGGTACGCTGATGCCGTGGTAGCCGGCAGCCTCCGCCGCGCGGGCAAGGGGCAGGTAGTGGTCGGCTTCGCACATCCCCACCTGGTAACTGAATCTCATAAGATATCTCCTGGAATGCTGCCTCGGGT
>CAYTDW010000262.1:0-4895 GCA_964436585.1 uncultured Halioglobus sp.
TGATCCTGCGGGGCAATTTCAACGCCGCGAAAGATCGGGACAGCTACCAGCTCTCCCTGGTGGGCACCAGAACGTTCAGCGGCCAAAGCGAGTTTTCCAACCAGGCCTTTTTCATCCTGGTGTACGACTCCGGCAAGCGCCTGGTGAAATCGTCGGACACCGCCTTCACCCGGGACTTTGCCCTGGATCAATATACGGTGGTGGTAAGCCCCTGTGATGAGAACGGGCTGTGCTACCAGAGCACGAAGACATACCAGGTGAGTATTAGCCCCTGATGTGAGACCGACTGAAAGCCCTGTTTAACCGGTTGAGAATTCAATCACACCCGTAGTATCCCCCTACGCTTTGGCCAACGCCGGTCTTGCAAGACCCGGGCATAGGGACAGATACTGACCGAAGGGAACGCTGGGCCAACAATAAGAAGCCGTCGGCCGCAATTGGCCGCAGGCCGGAGAAAATACAATGACGGAGAATCCATTGGACAGCGTGGACATTAACCGCGCCCGCCCGATGACGCGAGAGGAAAAGAAGGTCATCCTCGCGTCCTCCGCAGGCACCATCTTCGAGTGGTATGACTTCTACCTCTACGGCTCGCTCGCCGCAATCATCGGGGCGCAGTTCTTCACTCCGTTCCCGGAGAGCACGCGCAATGTGTTTGCACTGCTGGCCTTTGCGGCCGGGTTCCTCGTGCGACCGCTCGGGGCACTGGTTTTTGGCTCGCTTGGCGACCTGGTCGGACGCAAATACACCTTCCTGATGACGATACTCATCATGGGCCTGTCCACCTTCCTGGTGGGCCTGCTGCCCAGCTATTACAGCTGGGGCGTCGCGGCCCCGATCCTGCTGATCGTGCTGCGCATGCTGCAGGGACTTGCTCTTGGGGGTGAGTACGGCGGCGCGGTTGTCTATGTCGCCGAACACGCGCCGATCAACCGGCGCGGGTACTACACCGCATTTATCCAGACCACAGCGACGCTCGGGCTGCTGCTGTCGCTGCTCGTCATCCTCTCAGTGCAGGGCTTCGTCAACGCCAACTACCCCGACCAACCGATTCTCGATGCGGCTGGCCAGGCCATGTTGAATGCCGATGGCAGCCCCGCCATGATGAAAGCGTTTAACGCCTGGGGCTGGCGCATTCCATTCCTGGGCTCGGTGTTCCTGCTGGCTATCTCGCTGTACATCCGCCTGCAGATGAACGAGAGCCCGGCCTTCAGGAAAATGAAGGAGGAAGGTACGGAGTCGAAGGCCCCGCTGCGCGAGGCTTTCGGCCAGTGGAAGAATGCAAGGATCGCGCTGATTGCGCTGTTCGGCCTCACCGCCGGCATGGCGGTTGTCTGGTACTCGGGCCAGTTCTATGCCATGTTCTTCCTGCAGAACGTGGTCAGGGTCGACAGCTTCACAACCAACGTTCTGGTCGCCTGGTCATTGATCCTCGGCACCGGCGGCTTTCTGATCTTCGGCGCCCTGTCCGATCGGATCGGCAGGAAGCCGATCATTCTGGCGGGGTGCCTGCTCGCCGCGCTGACGTACTTTCCCGTATTCAAGTTTCTGACTCACACCGCGAACCCCGCGCTCCATGCGGCCCAGCAGACAGCGGTGGTGGTGACCGCCGCGCCAGGCGACTGCTCGTTCCAGTTCAACCCCACCGGCGCTGCCCGGTTCACCTCGTCCTGCGACATCGCCAAGAACCAGCTGGCGCGCACCTCGGTCAACTATTCGACGGCTACCGGCGAGCCCGGGATGACCGCGCAGATCAAGGTCGGGGCAACGCTGATTGACTCCTATGACGCAGGCAAGCTGAGCGGGGACGGGCTGAAGGCGGCCAGGGCGGCGTTCGAAACGTCGCTGAACGAGGCCTTGCAGGCGGCCGGCTATCCGCTGATTGCCACCAGCAATCCGTCGGTTGCAAGTGCCGAGCACATGCTCGATATTTTCACCGCGCAGAAGCTCACGATCATTGCAGTTCTGACCTATCTGCTCATCCTGGCGACCATGGTCTACGGCCCGATCGCCGCGATGCTGGTGGAGCTGTTTCCCACGCGGATCCGCTACTCCGGGCTGTCGCTGCCATACCATATCGGCGCCGGCTGGTTCGGGGGATTGCTGCCCGCCACCGCCTTTGCGATCTCGGCCCAGACCGGCAACATCTATGCGGGCCTGTGGTACGCCGTGATTGTGGCGCTGGTCACGGTCGTGATCGGGGCAGCCCTCGTGCCCGGCGGCACGCATCGGAAATCGATCTTCACCGACGACCCGGAGCACAAGGTGCACCGTTAAATCTATGGTTTGCAGTCGCTGCGCTGGATCAATGTGACGGCGCGGCCGGTCCGTCAGAGTTCGTCCGGCCCGCCGTGGACCGGCTTGCCTTCAAACAGGGTCAGCAGCACCCTGGTCTCCGAAATCTCCGTCGCCGGGATATCGAACAGATTGCGGTCGAGTACGGCGAGATTCGCGAGCTTGCCGACCTCGAGCGAGCCTGTGTTGTTCTCGTCGCGGTTCGTGTACGCCGCATTGATGGTGAAGGCCGCGAGCGCCTCGGGCAGGCCAATGCGCTCCTCGGGTATAAAGGGCTCGTCCGTGTCTCCAAGCGAACCCATCCGGGTGAGCGCGGTTTCAATCTGCTCAAAAGGATTTGCGGTTGACACGGACCAGTCGCTGCCGAAGGCGACCACGGCGCCACCGCGTTGCATGCTGGCGATCGGATACATGTAGGTTGCGGCCTGCTCGCTGATGAACGGCAGCGTCAGTTCCGTGACGTAATCATCCGCATACGCCCACAGCGGCTGGAAGTTGGCGATCACGTTGAGCCGCCGGAAGCGCGGCTGGTCATCAGGGTGGATCAGCTGCAGGTGGGAGATGTGGTGCCGACGCCCGAGTTCTCCGTTTGCCCTGCGGGCAGCCTCGACAGCGTCCAGGGCGTGGCGGACGGCGCCGTCGCCGATCGCATGAAAGTGAACCTGGAACCCTTCCGCGTCGAGCTTCGTTACGGCCTGCTGCAGTAGTTCCGGCTCGATCATCGGGATGCCATGCACGTCCTGCTGACCCTCGAGGCGATAGGGCTCCAGCACCACGCCGGTGTAATTTTCCAGCACGCCGTCCTGCATGATCTTGACCGTGCTCGCGTCGACGCGACCTTTGGTATAGTTGCTGCGCAGCTTCTTGATAGACTCGATCTGCTCAAGGCCCGGTTCGCGCTCCCACCAGATGGATGCCACGACATGCAGCGAGAGCTCGCCCGCGGCATCGAGGCGGTGGTAGGTCTTGAGATCTTCCTCGTAGACAGCGGCGTCCTGGATGCCGGTGATGCCGTAGGCGTTCAGCATCCTGACCGAGTAGCGCAGTCCCGCGTCGCGGACCGCGTCGGTGTCCGGCGGTGCTTTGCCGGCGACAAGGTCCCCCGCGCCCTCCTGCAGACTCCCGGACGGCTCGCCCGTTTGCGGGTCGCGGTCGATCCTGCCATCTGCAGGGTCCGGCGTATCCCTGGTGATGCCGGCAATCTCGAGCGCCCGGCTGTTGACCCAGGTCGTGTGCCCGTCGCGGCTCATGAGAATCACCGGGCGGTCGGGCACCACCGCGTCGATCAGCTCCTTGCGCGCCAGCGCGCCGGGGCCGAAAGCCGCCATCGACCAGCCGCCACCCTTGATCCAGGGCTGGTCCGGATGCTCATCGGCATACTTCCTGATGATGGCAATGTATTCGTCGACGGTGCCAGCTGCATTGAGGTCGCAACCGTTGGCTTCGATGCCGCCCGAGATCGGGTGGATGTGCACGTCCTGCATGCCGGGCAGTACCATCCGGCACTTGAGATCGACGACCCGGGTCTGCGGGCCGATGTAATCCTTTGCGCCCGCGTCAGTGCCGACATAGACGATGCGACCGTTGTCGACCGCGATAGTCTCGGCCCAGCTGCGCGCGCCGTTCACTGTGTAGATCGCGCCGTTGTGGAGAGCGAGGTCGGCAAACACCGATTCCCGGGCGACGCTCGAAGCCGTGTGCTCGCGCGCGCATCCGGCGAGCGCTGTCGTGGCCAGCAGGGTTGTGATTAACAGGGCCAGACGCGTATTCAAGTGGTTCGCCATTGCTGGTCCCCAGGTATGGTTTCATTCCAGGTCTTCCCGCGCACCGGCTTACTGTCCTCGGTCAGCCTCCGGCAAGTGTAATGCAAATTCACGCGATCGCCAGGAAACCTCAGCGCCACGTCCCGGACCAGGGTGCGATCGGGCCACATTTCCAGATACGCGCGCAACTTGTGTATCATGGGTGCCAATCGAAGGCTCTGACAACCGCGTCGAAAGAAGATCGATTTTTTCAGGGAAGCTTGAGTGACGCCATCCCATCCCATGGGGACCAATCCTATGACCAGCCTGAACCGCAGGGATGCCTGGCAACTGCTTGTTGCCCTGGTGCTGGCCGCTGCGGTGCGTTGCTACCAGCTGGGTTTCGCATCACTCTGGCTGGACGAGGTGTTGACGATACGCATCGCGAATCTGCCCTTGTCCGAGCTGTGGCTCACAGCATACGACCCCACGCCGCCGCTCTACTACACGGTCATCCACTTTTTACTGAGCTTCGGTCACGGCGAAACCCTATTGAGAATGCCCAGCGTCCTGTTCGGCTTGCTCACAATAGTGATGATTTACCTGGCCACCCGCAAGCTGGCCGGCCTCACCGCGGCCTTTGCCGCCGCGCTGATTCTGGCGCTGTCCTTTCACAATATTGAATACAGCCAGGAGGCAAGGGCGTACTCACTGCTCGGCCTGTGCCTCTCGATTTCACTGCTGGGATTAATCAACCTCGGCCTGCAGTGGCAGGATTCATGCGCGGGGTTTACGTTTCGCAAATTCCTTGGCAACGGCGGCGCGCTGTACGCCCTGGGCCTGATCGCGGCACTGTAC
>CAYTDW010000263.1:0-4893 GCA_964436585.1 uncultured Halioglobus sp.
GAAGGCCGGCAGGCGGACCGCATCGGAGACGATATTGCGGATCAGTGATACCGCCGAGTTGGAACATACCAGTACCAGGGTGGTTGCAGCGGCGAGGCCCGTGGCATTGACCACGCTGCCGCTGACCGCCAGCAGCGGGCACAGGCCCAGCAGCTGGACCATGGCAGGGTTGTTCTTCCACAGGCCGTTGAGCGAGAGCTCCTTGTAACTCACTTCCGACATCATTGCTCTCCTCTTTCCGGGCCTGTCTCCGGGGCGTCGCCCTGGCGCGCGAACAGCATTGTGCCGTTCGCGTCCGCGTACTGTAAGGCGCGCAGGGTGGCGGCGACAACCGCCCTGGGCGTGATGGTGGCGCCGGTAAACTGGTCAAATACGCCCTTGTCCTTCCTGACCGCCCAACCGGCCAGCTCCGGGTTATTCAGCGAGCGCCCGTTGAAACCCAGGATCCAGTCTGATTTTCGCAGGTCCACCTTGTCGCCCAAACCGGGTGTTTCCTTGTGGCTGAGAGCGCGCACCCCGGCGATGCTGCCGTCGGCATTGACCCCGACAATGAGTTCGATATCGCCGCTGTAGCCGTCGGGAGCCGTGACCGGAATGATGGCCGCCACGACAGCCTCACCCCTGCGGGCGAGAAAAATGCGCCTGGTCTCCGCGAGGCCCAGGCCGACGGCTTCGGGGCCCACCGCAATGACGTCGTCCAGCATGGAATTGTCATGGCGTTCCCGCGGCACTATTTCCAGCAGGGCCTTTTCCTCGGCCATCCGCTTTTGTTCGGCGATTCTCTCCCGGGTGGAAAGATAGGTGCCGGCAAGCAGCAGTGCGGTGCAAACCGCGAACGCCGCCAGTAACAGACTGTTGCGGGTGATGGACTGCCTCAGCATGTCAGCTGTCCTCCCGCCGGCCCTGGTGGCCGTAGGTGCGGGGCTGGGTATAGTTATCGATAAACGGGGCGGCAAAATTCATGATCAGCACGGCGAAGGCGACGGCGTCGGGATAGTTGCCCCGCACCCGGATAATGTAAACGAGCGCGCCGATCATCGCGCCGTACAGCAGGCGGCCGCGCACGGAGACGGTGGAGGTGACCGGGTCCGTGACGATAAAAAACGCGCCAAACATGGTGGCGCCGCTGAGCAGGTGAAACAGCGGCGAACCACCGCTGGCGGAGCTGCCACCATCATAGAATATCGCTGCGAACAGGCTCAGGCTGATCAGCATGGCGACCGGCGCGTGCCAGCTGAAAATGCGCCGGTACAGCAGCCAGGCGCCGCCGGCCAGAAAGGCCAGGTTGACCCATTCCCAGCCCAGGCCCGCCCAGCGCCCGAACTGCGGGGTGCGCGCGTAGAGATCCGCCAGCAGCAGGCTGCTGTTCTGCCGCATCACGTCCAGCGGCGTGGCCATGGTCGTACCATCGAAGCGAGCGGGCCAGAAGCATGCCTGTAGTGCATCGATAATCCCCGGCAACTCCCCCAGTCCCCGCGGCGGTGTCCAGGCTGTCATCTGCACCGGAAACGAGATGAGCAGGATCACATAGCCCACCATGGCGGGGTTGAAGGGGTTGTAACCCAGGCCGCCGTACAGGTGTTTCGCCAGCAGTATGGCGCAGGCGATGCCCACGGCAATAAGCCACCAGGGCGAGTAGGGCGGCAGGGCGATGGCCAGCAGGGTCGCGGTCACCAGGGCGCTGCAGTCCCTGAGATAAAAAGCGATCGGCCGCCGGCGCAGGGCGAGCGCGAGGGCTTCGCAGGCCAGCGCCACCGCGCAGGCCCAGGCGATGTTCACCAACACGCCAAAGCCGAAGAAGTGGGTGAGGACGATGACGCCGGGGACAGTCGCCAGCAGCACCTGTTGCATCACCCGCGGTGTGCTCATGGGGCCGTGGGCGTGGGGAGAGGTGACCCGCAGCAGGGCCATCTCAGCTGCGCTCCAGGGCAGTCAGCTGGTCCCGGGTCGCGCTCACTTGTTGCTCCAGCCGGGCCAGCGTTGCCTCCAGCGCCACGATGATTTTCTCCTCCTCGCCGCTGCTGCGGCCCTGCGCCAGCCTGGCGCGGGTTTTTTCCAGGCGCTGTTCCAGGCTTTCAAGCTGGCCGCGGGCTTTTTCCCCGGGGCCCATGGCGACTGCCTGGGCCCGGGCTGCCAGGGCCCTGGCGATGGCCGCCGCAGCCGCATCGGCGGGCTCGCCCGCCTGGGGCGCGGACCCTTCCCGGCTCGCGAATGCCTGCAGCGCCCGCTCCGCCGCCTCGAGTTTTGCCCGGGTCTTGTCCACGCCCAGTTGCAGTGCGTCCACCAGGTCACTGCCCTCGTCCCTGGCCTGCTGCAGTTTGGTGTTGGCGGTCTCCAGGCGCGCGCGGGTGGTAACCACCGCCTTCTCCAGCTTGTCCCGTTCCCCGCTGGCGTCGGGGATACCGGCCTGTTGCGCCGCCTTTTTGGCCCTGGCGCGATCAATCGCCGCCTGGATCGGATCCTCGTCGCCCACCCCGCCGCCGGCCTCAGCCTGGGCCCGCTGCTGCGCGGCCTGTTTGCGCGCGGCGCGCCTGGCCTCCCTGGCCGCTTCCTCCCGTTCAATGCGTTGCTGCCGCGCCTCGAAGCGCGCGCGGGATTGTTCTGCCCTGGCGTGCTCCCGTCGCAGCTCGAGTATTTCGGCCTTGGAGGCACGGTAGTACTGCACCAGCGGAATGGCGCTGGGACAGGCCCAGGAACAGGCGCCGCATTCGATGCAGTCGAACAGGTTGTGGTGCTCCAGTTTGTCGAATTCCCTGGCCTGGGCAAACCAGAACAGCTGCTGGGGCAGCAGGCTTGCCGGGCAGGCCTGGGCGCACAGGCCGCAGCGGATACAGGCCTGTGCCGGCGGCGGCGCGGGCAACTCGGCGTCGCTGGGGGCGAGCAGGCAGTTGGTGGTTTTCACGATCGGCACACTGGCGTCCGCTACCGTGAAGCCCATCATCGGGCCGCCCATGATCAGGCGCCGGTTCCGCTCCGGCTGGTAGCCTGCCAGGGCCAGCAGGTAATTCATCGGTGTGCCCAGCAGCACGTGAAAATTACCGGGTTCGCGCACCGCCTCGCCGGTCACCGTGGTGATGCGGGACAGCAGCGGTCGCCCGAGAACGACGGCATCATGGATGGCGGCGACGCTGCCCACGTTCTGGCAGATAACCCCGACATCGAGGGGCAGCCCGCCGCTGGGCACCTGCTTGCCGGTGAGAATTTCGATCAGCTGCCTCTCGCCGCCGGAGGGGTACTTGGTGGGGAAGGACACCACCTCGATCCCGGTGCCGGCGGCGGCGGCGGTGAGGGCGGCGATAGCCTCGGGCTTGTTGTCCTCGACCCCGATCAGGACTTCACCCGGCTGCAGCAGGTGCATGAGAATTTTTACCCCCTCGATGATGCGGTCGGGCTGCTCCCGCATCAGGCTATCGTCGGCGGTGATGTAGGGTTCGCATTCGGTGCCGTTGATAATGAGCGTCGCCACGCTGCAGCCCGGCCGGGTCGACAGCTTGACGGCCGCGGGGAAACCGGCACCGCCCATGCCGGCAATACCGCCGTTGCGGATCCGCGTCAGCAGTGCCTGCGGCGCCAGGGCCCGGTAATCGGGTGCAGGCTCAAGTTCAGTCCACTCGTCCCGGCCATCGGTGCTGATGACGATACAGGGTGCGCACAGGCCGGACGGGTGGGCGATCAGCCGGTCCTCCAGCGCCGCGACGGTACCTGACGTGGGGGCGTGCAGCGGCACGCTGACAGCGCCGGAGGCCGCGGCGATCAGCTGGCCTTTGCGCACCCGTTCTCCCGCCTCGACCACCGGCTTTGCGGGGGCGCCGATGTGCTGGGACAGGGGCAGCACCAGCTCCGGGGGAATGCCCGCATCGCGAATCGGGCCCCTGAGGGACTGGTGCTTGTTTTCTGGCGGATGGATGCCGCCGTGGAAATCAAAAATCTTCCTCATGCGGCCCTGTCTTGTGCCAGGGGAGCATCGCTGGCGATGATCTGCGGCGCACGGCTGGTGGGGTCCGGCAGCGGCCAGTGCCAGGTCTGCACGCTCGGCGGCGCGGCAATCATCTCGATGCAATCGACCGGGCAGGGTTCCACGCACAGGTCACAGCCGGTGCATTCGCTGGCGATAACCGTGTGCATCTGCTTGGCCGCCCCGAGGATCGCATCGACCGGGCAGGCCTGGATGCATTTCGTGCAGCCGATGCATTCGGCCTCCCGGATAAAGGCGACGGCTTTTACTTTTTCCTCGCCGTGCTCCGCATCCAGCGGTATGACCTCCACATCCAGCAGCGCGGCCAGCGCCTTTATGCCAGCCTCGCCCCCGGGGGGGCATTTGTTGATGGCCTCACCCGCGCCGGCGATGGCCTCGGCGTAGGGGCGGCAACCGGGGTAGCCGCACTGGCCGCACTGGGTCTGTGGCAGCAGTGCGTTGATCTGGTCGGCGATGGGGTTGCCCTCGGTTTTGAACCGCACGGCGGCAAAACCCAGCACGGCGCCGAAACTGGCACCGAGCCCGACCATGGCAAGCAGGGCGGCCACCAGGGGATACTGGGTTAGGACTTCCATCACGCGCTATACGAGCTCGGCAAAGCTCATGAAGGCCAGCGACATCAACCCCGCCGTGACCATCCCGAGCGCCGGGCCCTTGAAAGGTTCCGGCACGTCGGCCACGTTCAGGCGTTCGCGCATCGCCGCAAACAGCACCAGCACCAGGGAAAAACCCAGCGCAGCGCCAAAACCGTAAAACAGTGACTGCAGGAAGTTGTGGTCCTTGCCGACATTGAGCAGGGCCACCCCCAACACCGCGCAGTTGACGGTGATCAGGGGCAGGTAGATCCCCAGCACGCGGTACAACAGGGGGCTGGTCTTGCGCACCACCATCTCGGTAAATTGCACCACGGCGGCGAT
>CAYTDW010000264.1:0-4887 GCA_964436585.1 uncultured Halioglobus sp.
AGGCGCAATTGAAAGATCTGCTGGCTCAGCTGGCGCAGCTCGATGGCCTCGAACAGCAGCTGGCCGACACTGACATTTTGCCGCAGGTCAACAGCGGCAGTGAGTCCTGGCGCCTGCTGGTCCACCTCTCCCGCTTGCTGCCGCTGCTGGCGGCGGAACTGTTGCTGGTGTTCCAGCAGGAGGGCGCGGTGGATCACAACCAGGTGGCCCTGTCCGCACTGCAGGCGCTGGGTGAGGAGGAGGCGCCCACCGAGCTCGCACTGCGCCTGGATTACCAGATCGAGCACATTCTGGTGGATGAATTCCAGGACACCGCCATCAACCAGTACGAACTGATACACGCCCTCACCCGGGGCTGGGGCCAGCACAATGCGGCTAACCCGGGCGCGCCGCGCACGTTGATGATCGTCGGTGACGGCATGCAATCCATCTACGGTTTCCGTGGCGCCAACGTCGGGCTGTTCCTGAAGGCCCGGCTGGAGGGCTTCAATGGCGTGGCGCTGGAACACCTGCAATTGCGCTGCAATTTCCGCTCGGACGCGGGCATCGTCGACTGGGTGAACGCCAGCTTCAGCGCGGCGTTCCCGGCGAGGGATGACATCAACCGGGGGCGAGTGAGCTATACCCCGGCCGTGGCAGTGCGCCCGATGGCCACCGCACCGGCGGTGTCTGTTCACGCCTTCCATGGTGAAGATGCCGTTGCCGATGAAGCCGCCTTTGTCTGCCGCCGGATCGCCGAGGTCCTCGCCGAGCCGGGCAGCGGCAGGATTGCCGTTCTCGGCCGCAGCCGCGGCCAGCTGCAACCGGTGATAGCCGGCCTGCAGCAACTGGGTATTCCCTACAGTGCCCAGGCCATGGACAACCTGGCCCGCTCGCCCCTGGTTATGGACCTGCTCACCCTGTGCCGGGCGCTGGCCAGTGATGCCGACCGCCTGGCGTGGATGGCGCTGTTGCGAGCACCCTGGAGCGGCCTGAGCCTGGCTGACCTGCTGCATATCGGGCGCTGGGGCGAGCATCCCCGCTATACCCCCGTGTGGTCAGCACTGGCGGATCATGGTTTGCGCCAGGCGCTCAGCCCCGACGGTCGAGCCAGGGTCGAGGCGATACTGCCGGTGCTGCACAGCGCGCGCCAGAAGCGGGACAGATTGGGGCTGCGCGCCTGGATTGAACTGGCCTGGCTGGACCTGGGCGGGCCGGCTACCGCCAGCGATGAAGCTGAACTGGCGGCCGCGGAAAGCTTTTTCCAGTTGCTGGAGCAGGCGGAGCGCGACGGTCCGGGCCTCGACGTCGAATGGCTCGCTCGCCGCCTGGAACAGCAATTCAGCAACGGCGGGGAGGCCGGCAGCAGGGTGCAGGTCATGACCCTGCACAAGGCGAAGGGCCTGGAGTTCGACTGGGTTTTCATCCCCCAGCTGGCAAAGGTGCCCCGCAGCGACAATCGCGAGCTGTTGCTGTGGGATGAGCACAGCGGGCCGGACCGCGAACGCCGCTTCCTGCTGGCGGCGGACGATCACAGCGAGCGGGGTAGCCCCACGCTGTATAACTACCTGGACAAATTGCGCAAGGACAAGGCCCGCCTGGAGGCCACGCGCCTGCTCTACGTGGGCGCCACCAGGGCCATCCGCCACCTTTGCCTCAGCGCCAGTCTCAGGCTGGACGACAGCGCCGGGCAACTGCTGGCGCCAGCCTCGAACAGCCTCGTCAGCCCGATCTGGCGCGCCTTCCGCGACCAGGCGCAGCTGCATGCAGCGGGCTCCCCACCGGTTCCGGCCGGCGTTCGCGCTGCCGGGATGAAACTCCGGCGCCTGGCGCTGGCTACTGACGCCCCCGCCGAGGTGCCGGCGCCAGTCGCGGCAGGCGCCAACATACCTGCTCGTCCCGGGAACTTCCTGGAACGTTGCGTGGGCACGGTGGTGCACCAGGTCCTGGACGAGCTGTCCCGGCTGGGCGACCTGCCCCGGGAAACAGACCGGCAGCAGCGCCTGCGCTGGCGCGCAGCCCTTGCCCGCCTCGGCCTGTGGGGAGAGGACCTGGAGTCCGCCCGGGCGGGGGTGGAGCAGGCGCTGGCCGCGACCCTGTCTGATACTGCCGGACGCTGGCTGCTGCGCGCGGACCACCTGGAGGCGCGCAGCGAATGGCTACTGACGTGGATTGATCCGGTAACAGGCCGGCCGGGGGACCTGGTGATAGACCGCAGCTTCGTCGACGCGCCGTCCGGCATTCGTTGGTTGGTCGACTACAAGACCAGCCAGCCCGAGCCCGCAGAGCCGGTTGAGGCGTTCCTGGTCCAGCAGGCACAAATCCATCGCGAGCAGCTGCTGCGTTACCGCAACGCCCTGCGTGAAATCACGGTCGAACCTCTGCGCTGCGCCCTGTACTTCACCGCACTGGGCCGGCTCCACCCTGCCACGGAACTGGACCTCGGCGCGAAGGAGATGGACTGGTGACGTATTTCAACCGCCGCTATATAGACCGCATTGTGGTGCTCACCGGTGCCGGGATTTCCGCGGAATCGGGGGTTCCCACGTTTCGCGATCCCGGCGGTCTGTGGGAGCAACACGATCCCATGGAGATTGCCACTCCGGAGGCGTTCCGGCGCGATCCGGCCCTGGTCTATCGCTTTTACAATGCCCGTCGCGTCGGCCTGGCGGGTGTCGCTGCCAATAGCGCTCACCGGGCCCTCGCCCGGCTGCAGCGGGAATTTGCCGGCGAAGTGTTTCTGGTTACCCAGAATGTGGATGACCTGCACGAGCGCGCTGGCAGCCGCCAGGTCTGTCACATGCACGGCCAATTGCGCTCCATGTTGTGCACCGCCTGCCGGCGCAGCACGCAAGCACCTGAGGAATTCGATGCCCGCAGCGCCTGTCCCGCCTGTGGCGTCGCCGGCAGCCTGCGCCCCGACGTGGTCTGGTTCGGCGAGATGCCCTACCACATGGACGAGATCGAACTGCAGCTGTCCAATTGCGATCTGTTTATCGCCATAGGAACCTCGGGCCTGGTTTATCCAGCCGCCGGCTTCGTCCAGCGCGCCCGGATGTGCGGCGCCACCACGGTGGAGGTCAATATCGAGCCGAGTGACGTCGCGGGCCTGTTTCACCACCAGCGCCAGGGCCCGGCGACGCTGGCGGTGACGGCCCTGGTGGAAGAACTGCTCGAGCAGTAAGCGCAGCAGGGCTTCTCAGCGCCTGGCCAGCCAGACCACGAACCGCCGGTCCCGCGCCAGCCTGTCCACCCGCTGGAAGTGGCGATTGAGGGTCGGCAGGTAGTCGAGGTGCTGGTTGGCCACCAGGCAGAGGTGTCCTCCGGGCTGCAGGTGGCGGGCACACTGCTCGAGCAGTCGCCTGCCGGCGTAGTCGTCCACCGTGTGCTGGAGGTGAAACGGTGGATTGCACAGAATCAGATCCGCCTGGGGGCCGCTGTAGCTGGAGAGACCGTCGTCCTGGAGAAAGGTAAATGCCGCGCCGTCCCCGGGGAACAGGCGGGCACTGTTGGCCCGGGCGGAGGCAAGTGCCATGGCCGATTCGTCGACGAATACCGCCGCCGGAGCGAGGCCCGCCCGGAACCCGGCCAGCCCCAGCACCCCGTTGCCACAGGCGAGGTCCAGCAGTACGTGCGCGCGCGCCAGCTTGGGGAGCTGCTGCAGTAACAGGCTGCTGCCGCCATCGAGTTTGTCGCGACTGAACACATTGGGCAGTGCCTGTAGTTCGCCCTCCAGCGCAGTGCAGTGATAGCCCGCCAGCGCCGCAACAGGCGGGGCGCTGCGCGTATCCCTTATCACACTGAACAGGCGCGCCTTGCGCTCACCCCGGTGGCGCTGCGCGGGGCCGATGTACCGCTCCAGCAGCTGGGTCACCCGCGGTGACAGGTGCTTGTCCATGCCCGCCGCAAGCAGTGTCGCGCCCGGCTCGAGGATTCCGGCGAGCATACCCAGCTGGTATTCGAAGTAGGGCAGTTGCTTGGGAATGCGCAGCGCGACCAGCTGCGGCGCGGCGGCCGGTACCTCGGTGCTCCACACCACCGGCACCTGCGCGCGCCCGTTCTGCTGCTGGTTGCGTCGCAGTGCCAGCGCCGCCAGGGCAGAATCCGTCCACAGAGCCCGTGGCTGCAGCGCCACGCTGAGGCTGCCATGCTCATCGTTGGCGACCAGAATATCTGCCCCGGGCACCTGGCGCCGGTGGATTTCCTCCAGCAATAGCAGGTCCGCCGCACACCAGGCGACAAGGGTTTCGTCCCGGCGGGCAGGATAGCGCAGCAGGCGGAAATCGCCGTAGGGTGTGCGGCAGAGCGTGGCAGCGGCCATGGGGCGAGGATCTGCCTGGGTTCAGCCGCCGGTGCGCAGCTTCAGGGTCTGGCCGGGCTGGAGGTGCTTGCCCGGGTCGAGTGAATTCCAGCTGACGATATCGTCCACCGAAACCTTGAACTTGCCGGCGATCGCATACAGCGAATCACCGCGCCGTACCTTGTAGGGCGTCATCTGTCCGTTCACCTGCTGTTTCGCAGGCGCATTCACCGCCCCCTGCGGCCCAGCGGTGATGGACAGCCCTTCGGCCCAGTCGCTGCCGGGAATAATCAGTCGCTTGCCCGCACCGATATTGCTCCCGGCAATCCCGTTGACCCTGCGCAGAAGGCCCAGGTCGATGTGAAATTGCCTGGCGATGCCAGAGAGGGTGTCGCCGCGCTTGATGACGTAGCTGCGCCAGCGCTTCTGATCCTCCGCGGAGAGTTGCGCCAGCTCCGCCTCCATGCGCGCCGCGGTGCCGAAGGGCACAAGCAGTTCCTGGGACTGGCCCGGGGCAGTGGCAGAGCGCAGCTGCCCGGGGTTGAGATCCTGTAGGGTTTCCAGGCTGATATCGGCCAGGTCTGCTGCGCGGGCGAGGTCGATCTGGC